>JBBQMB010000065.1:0-15044 GCA_038328515.1 Sphingomonadales bacterium | reverse complement strand
ACCGGGCTCAAGCTCGCGGTCGATTTCGGGCCGTTGCTGATCTTTTTTGCCGCCAACAAGTTTGGCGGGGTGTTTACCGCCACCGCCGCCTTCATGGTCGCCACCATCGCCGCCATGGCGGTATCGTGGTGGAAAACCCGCCATATCCCGCCGATGCTGATCTTTACCGGGCTGATCGTGCTGGTGTTCGGCGGGCTGACATTATGGTTGCAGGATGACACCTTCATCAAGCTCAAGCCGACGCTGATTTATGGCATGTTTGCCGGGATTTTACTGTTCGGGCTGGCGACGCGGCGGTCGTATTTGAAGCTGGTGATGGGCGAGGCGCTGCCCAGCCTCGATGACCGCGGCTGGACCAAGCTGACGCGCAACTGGGCGTTGTTCTTCATTGCGTTGATGGCGGCCAACGAAGTCGCGCGGCAGGTACTGACCACCGATCAATGGGTCAATTTCAAGGTGTGGGGGGTGACGAGTGCGACCTTCCTGTTTGCGATTGCACAGGTGCCGTTGATGAAGCGCCACGGGCTCAAGCTGGAGGGTTGAACAGTCCCGGCGCCAGCGGTGCATTGACCTTGAAGCCGGTCCAGAACACTTCATTTGCCTTTACCCCGTTGTAATAAAGCGTGACCTTGCGGGCTTGCAGCCAATCGGGGTTTTTGAGCCGGACAAAATCATCATAGATGCGGACATGCCAGCCGCGCGGCGTCGCAAAACCGGCGAGCCTGATGGCGGCGCTGGCTTTGTCGATGCCGAACAGCGTTGCGGTGCCGGCTGGATCGGTGACGCGCACCATGAACGCCGGGTGGCCATCGACGCTGTCATCGGGCAGGCGGTCAAGCTTGAAGCCGGGGCCGAGCGCCGAGCGGATGACGCCGAAACCGAAATTGCTGGCCCAGAAGGCATCGGCGTCGGGCTTGGGAATAATGCCTTTTTCATTGAAGCTGGTGGTGCCGTCGGACCCGACCAGAAACATCGGCTTGCCATGGTCGCGCGCCTCGATGCGCACCTGGCCCGATTCGCCATGGGCTGCGGTGCGGGCATCTTCGAAAACGCGCCACATGCGATAATCATCGGACGTGCGGCGCGGCGCGGCTGCATCGCCATAAAACACCGCGCGACCCGACAGGACCAGCGTGCGGGCGCGGGCCCAGCCATCGCCGCCGGCGGCGGCATAAGCGCGCTCGATAACGGCGCGACCATCAGGTTCGACCGGCGCGGCAGCAACCAGCAATGGCACGAGCAGCAGGGCGAGCAGGCGCATCATGGTTCTTTCGCTATTCGAGCAGATCATGGCGTTTGAGCGCGTGGCGCAACTGGTCATAGCTGAGCGCCAGCGCGGCAGCGGTGCGGCGTTGATTATGGCGGCAACGATCGAGCGCAGCGACCAATATGTCGCGTTCATAGAGCAGCACCGCAGCGCGAAAATCGCTGGTGGTGCTGTGGTCGCTTTGGGCGGGTGCAGATGTTGGTGAGGCAAGTGCGGGCGCCGCAACGGCAACCGGCGTGCCGGGCGGCGGCGTCGGGCGCCAGGGCGATTCGAACGGATCGAGGATGATGCGGCCAACCGGGCTATCGGCATCGCCCCAGCGATACAGCGAGCGTTCGACGACGTTTTTCAACTCGCGGACATTGCCGGGCCAGGCGTAGCTATCGAGCAGCGCGGTTGCCTTGTCGGTAAAGCCCGGGAAGCGCGACCAGCCGAGTTCAGCCGCCATGCGCCGGGCAAAATGGCTGGCGAGCACTTCGATGTCTTCGGCGCGTTCGCGGAGCGGCGGCAGGGTGACGACTTCGAACGACAGCCTGTCGAGCAGATCGGCGCGAAACCGCCCGCTATCGACCAGCCGCGGCAGATCTTCATTGGTGGCGCCGACGAGCCGGACATCGACGGCGATGGCGCGGTTGGAGCCGATGCGGGTGAGTTCGCCATATTCGACGACGCGGAGCAGGCGTTCCTGCGCGGCGGGCGAAAGAGTGGCGATTTCATCGAGGAACAGCGTGCCACCATCGGCATCTTCAAAGCGCCCGGCGCGCGCCCGGGCGGCGCCGGTGAAGGCGCCGGCTTCATAACCGAACAGTTCGGCATCGATCAGATTTTCAGGCAGCGCGGCGCAGTTGAGTGACACGAGCGGCCCGCCCCAGCGGGGGCTGAGGCGGTGCAGACGCTCGGCGATGAGTTCCTTGCCGGTGCCGCGTTCGCCGATAACCAGCACCGGGCGGTTGAGCCGGGCGGCCGCCGAGGCACGTTCCACGGCATCGAGAAAGATCGACGAGGAACCGATCAGGGCCGCGGGTTTCGACATGGCCCCAAAGTTAGTGCAATTTGCCAATATTCAGCAAGGGTTCAGCCAAAATAAAGTGCGCAGGGACAGGGGAGTCTAGTAAAATCAATAGGTTAGCTGGTTTGCGGCACTTGGCACGGCCTTTGCAATACTCTTGGCATGAGCGGTCGGGCACCTTGCCAGCCGCCAAACAGACCCTCGAAGGAGATTTCAGATGACCAATTTTTTCAACAGCAACGACACGGTCCGCAGCCTGGTTGCCGCCGTCGCCACCCTCATCATCAGCGGGACCTTCCTGGTCGCTGCTGCTGGCCCGGCGGTCGCTGCTCCGCACGCTTTCACGAACAGCGTGAACATTGACACGAATTCGAATATCGTCCGCAGTGTATAACCTGCCGGCGATCGCCGGAGGGGCTTTGGCGAAGGGTATCCCCCTCCCCTTTGCCTCCCCCTCCGGCCCCAATTTGAAGCACTGGAGCAACAATAGCATGGGCATTTTTTCGCGAACCCGCGATATCATCGCCGCCAACGTCACCGACCTTCTCGACCGGGCCGAAGACCCGGCCAAGATGATCCGCATGATCATCATGGAGATGGAGGAAACGCTGGTCGAAGTCCGGGCTTCGGCGGCGCGCACCATTGCCGATCAAAAGGAAATGCGCCGCGCCGTGATCCGCGCCGAAGCCGCACAGGCGAGCTGGGCTGAAAAGGCCGAACTCGCGCTGTCGAAGGGCCGCGAGGATCTCGCCAAGGCCGCATTGGTCGAAAAGGCCAAGGCCAAGGGGTTTGCCGACCAGATGGCGGGCGAAGTATCTGCGCTCGATCAGGGCCTGGCGCTCAACGAAGCCGATATCCACAAGCTGGAAGGCAAGCTGCGTGAAGCGCGCACCCGCCAGAATGTCATTCTCAATCGCATCGAATCGGCGACCAACCGGTCCAAGCTGATCGAGATGACCAAGGGACCGCGCGTCGATGAAGCCTTTGCGCGCTTCGAGATCATGGAGCGCCGCGCCGATCTCGCCGAAGGCCGCGCTGATGCGCTGTCGATCGGCGGCCCGCCGCGCACGCTGGCCGATGAATTTGCCGATCTGTCGGCAGATGATGATGTGAACCGCGAACTGGCTGCCATGAAGGCGCGCCTCGCGCCCAAGACGGAAGGTTGAGACGATGGAAGACGGCGCATTCATGGCGATTCCCATTGTCGCCATGCTGTTCATCGGCCTGCCCTGGCTGGTGCTGCATTATCTGACCAAGTGGAAATCCGGCCGCGGCATCAGCCAGCAGGATGAAGTGTTGCTCGATGATCTGCACGAAATGGCGCGGCGGCTCGATGGCCGGCTCGAATCGATCGAGCGCATCATCGCTGCCGATAACCCCAATTGGAAAGATGGACGCCTGCCCGATCTTTCCGCCGGTCGGATTCCCGACCGTAGTGACCGCAGTGGCCAGCGCTGAACCGCTGCCAGCAACCAAGGGATCGTGACATGTTGACCATTCGCCGCCCGTTCCGCCTCGACAAGCCCAATGGCAAGGTCATGGGCGTCTGTGCCGGGCTCGCCAATTATTTCGGAGTCGACACGGTCTGGTTCCGCGTTGGTTTCCTGGCTGCTGCCGTCATCGGCTTTGGTTCGCCTGTCCTCATCTATCTGATCATCGGTCTCGTCGCCGACAGTCGGCCTGCCTGACCTTTTTCAACAGGGATTTACGCCATGAGCGTTCGCCGCACCCGTTTCTACCTCGACAAGCGCAACAAGCGTTTCATGGGGGTTTGCGCAGGGATCGCCGATTATTTCGGTTGGGATCCCAATTGGGTCCGCATCGCTGCGGTGGTGGCGATGGTGATGGGGGTCGGCTTCCTGCCGATCATCTATTTCGCCATCGGCTGGATCGCCGACCCCAAGCCCTCGATGCTGTATAACGAAAGCCTTGAGGACAAGCAGTTCTGGAAGAATGTCCGGGTGGCGCCGCAGCGCACGGTGCGCGATGTGCACGCCTCGTTCCGCGAATCCGACCGCCGGCTGCGCGATATCGAGGCCTATGTGACCTCGTCGAACCGCAGCCTGGCCAATGAAATCGACAGCCTGCGCTAAGCGGCTGACGGGGGAGAGACGCTGTGTCGAGTGGCATGATTTTCGTCATCATATTGGTCGCCATTGTCACTGTGGGCCGACTGGTCCGGATGGGGATGGAGATGGAAGCCCATAAGCAGGGGTTTTCGTTCAAGGATCGGCGCGGTCGGCTCGGCCTGATCGCGGATCGCAACCCCGCTGATGCGGCAATCGTCGCCGATAATGAGCGGTTGCGCAGCAATGTTGCCCGGCTGGAAGCGCGCATGGCGGTGCTCGAACGCATTGCCACCGACACGCCGAACCGGCTGAGCGCCGAAATCGAGAAGCTGCGCGATTGAACGCCCCGGGATTTCAGGAGAATTATCATGGACTTTGGTGGACCCGAATTTGTCCTGGCGATCATCGCGATGAGCTTCATCGGCTGGATCGTCACCACCGCCATTCGCGCCAAGCATGGCTATCCGATTGAAAATGAATGGGGTGGTTCGACCGGCAAGATCGACAGTGAACTGAAGCGCCAGAATGACATTCTGGAAGGCGAGAATGAAAAGCTGCGCGGCAAGGTCGGCCGGCTGGAGGAGCGGATGAGCGTGCTCGAACGCATTGCGGTCGATCCCGCCCGGCGGCTGGCGAGCGACATCGACAAACTGCGCGATTGAACGACAACGGCGCCTGGCCGCCGGAAGAGGGGAAAACCGATGTTTGACTGGACCTTGCTGATACCGTTGTTCGGCGTGTCGATCCCGATTGTGGCGATTACCGCTGGTGTGGTTAACAAATGGATCGCGATGAAGGAAAAGCAGCTGGAATTGACGGCGCGCACCGCTGGCGAACAGGCGGCGCAATATGCCGCCAAGATCGAACGGCTGGAGGCGCATGTTGCCGTGCTCAACCGCATCGTCACCGATCGCAACGAAGGCCTGACGGCACAAATCGAAGGTCTGCGCGATACGTCGGCCCTGCCCGACAATACCCACTGAGGATAAACCATGGCTATCGACCCCTCCGTTATCGAAGCGATTGCGCCGGTTGGCGTCAGCGCCGTGTTCATCGGCTCGATCGCCTGGGTGACCACAATCTGGCTGCGCGTGAAGAATGGCTATCCACTCGAAAGCAGCTGGGGCAAGCCATTGCTGCCGCACGGCGGCGGCGAAACCATCGAGCGGGTCAAGCTGCTGGTGCAGGAAAACGCCCAGTTGCGCGCCGAAGTCGGCAATATGAAGGACCGGCTGCAGGTGCTCGAACGAATTGCGGTCGACAGCGGCACAAGGCTTGCGGCTGAAATCGACAATCTGCCCAACAAGGCACTCAACTGATTTTTGACACTCTCATCTGCCGGGGCTGACCCGCTGCGATTTTTCGAGAAGGCGTTGTGATGAACCCGTTTGAAATGGTTATCCTGATCGTGTTGATCGTGACGGTCGGCCGTATCATCAGCGCCCGGATGGGGGTGGCACCGCGATTGTCGCGGCGCGACCGCCGGATGGGCGTGATCGGCAATGATGGCGGCGACATGGTGAGCGCTGTCGAAGCCGACCGCATGAAGAACGAGATCACCCGACTCAACGAGCGCCTCGCTGTGCTCGAACGTATCGCCACCGACCCGGCGAAACGCCTGTCGGACGAGATTGAAAGCCTGAAACGCGACTGACGCCTTTTACCCCGCCGCCCTGAACCCCCCATTCAGACCCATAGGGAGGACCGACCATGCCACCTACCGATTCCCTGCTGATCCTGTCGAGCGCGACGCTCGCTGGCATCGGCCTTGTCGCCGGCTTTGCCGCCTGGGCATGGACCGGATGGCTGAGGCTGCGATCTCGCGAGCTGGAGCTGCTGCGCGGCCCGGGCGACGACCTGCCGGCGATTGGCCAGCGTATCGATCTCGCCGATCTGAAGGAACGCATCCGCAAGCTCGAGGCCATCGCCGCAGGGGTTGATTTCTGATTGCTGCGACTATGGGTGGCTTGACCCCCGCCGGTAGCCCGCGCAAACGCTGACGGGATGACCATCGCGACTTTTGACGATGTCGAGGCTGAATTTGACGCCTTTGACGATTGGGACGACCGCTACCGGTTGTTGATCGATCTTGGCCGCGCGCTGCCGGCGATGCCCGATGCCTTTAAAACCGATTCCACGCGCGTGCGCGGCTGCGCCAGCCAGGTCTGGCTGCACCCGCAACTGGTCGATGGCCGCTTGCATTTTGCCGCCGATAGCGATGCCGCGATCGTCAAGGGGCTGGTCGCGCTGGTGTTGTTGCTCGCCGATAATCGCCCGCCTGCCGCGATCGATACGGCGGATATCCGCCTCCGGCTCGATGCGCTGGGCCTGTCGAAACATTTGTCATCGAACCGGACGCAGGGGCTGGCGTCGATGATTGCGCGGATCGGCGCGCTGGCGAGCGCTGCATGAGCGGCAGCGCCGATGATGCGGCGGTTCGGCAAAAACGCTTTTTGCAGCGCTTCATGGATGGCGTTCCGCACCTCAAGCTGATCGGCATCGGCTATCGCGACCATGGCAAGGATTGGGCCGAGCTGGAAATGCCCTTTGCCGAACAACAGCTTGCCGATCCGGACTATGGCATCATCGCGTCGGGCGCGATCTTCACGCTGCTCGATAATTGCGCCGGCTTTGCCGTGCTGGTGGCGCGCGGTGAAATGATCCCGCATGCCACGCTGGATATGCGGGTCGATTATCTGCGCGCGCCGGCACCACGCGCCACGGTAATCGGCCATGCGAAATGCTATCGCATCACCCGCCAGATCGCCTTTGTGCGCGGCGTGGCGCATGATGGCGACCCGGCCAACCCGATTGCCAACATGGCGGGCACGTTTATGTTTACAGCCTCCGCCTTGGGCATGTCCACGGCCGCTGCCGCAGGCATGTCCACCACGCCGCCAGCAGAACCTTCGGCATGACCAGTCTTGCCCTTGCCGCAGCGCTGCGCGATGAGCGCCATGGCCGGCTCGACATGCTGCCCTATGCCCGGGCGCTCGATCTGCGTTTCGATCAGGATGACAATGAAGTGCGGATCATCATGCCCTTTGCCATCGGGCTGGTCGGTGCGCCGGGGCGGCTGCACGGTGGCGCCTTGGCTGGGCTGCTTGAAATAGCCGGGTTGGCGGCGGTGATTGTCGCCCAGCCCGATGCGACACGCATGCCGCGCATTCGCCCGGTAACCGTGACCGTGGATTTCATGCGCGAAGGCTCGCCGCTCGATACAATGGCGGCTGCCGAAGTCACGCGGCTGGGCCGGCGCATCGTCAATGTCAGCAGCCGCGCCTGGCAATATGATCGCAGCCGGCCGATTGCGGCGGCGAACATCAATTTTTTGCTCGATTGGCCCGAGGCGCGCTGAGTTATTCGGGCTTGCCCAGCGCCGTCACGGCGGCGGCCGGCGAATCGCTGAACACGCCATCGATGCCGGTTTCGAGGTAGAGCCGGATTTCGCCTGCCGCATCGCCGCGTTCCTGCGGGTTGGTGCCTTTGCGGAACGGCGCGGCGAGAAAGAAATTTTCAGGCCGGAAGGTCCAGGGGTGAACCTCCAATCCGGCGGCATGGGCATCCGCAACCAGCGCGGTGGGCAGGCCGAGCACGCCCTTGCCATCGCGCGGGATCACCCGGTCGCGGGCCGGGCCGATGCCGGCAGCATAGGCAGCGACGCCCTTCAGCCCGGCCGGTGTCACCAGCATGTCATAGGCGACGCCATCACCCGACACGCCATCGCCGATCAACTGAATCAGCCGCACGCCGGTCTGGCCGTGCAGGTCTTTCAGGTTTTGCACTTCGAAGGACTGGATGAATACCGGTGCTGCGGCGGTCGTCCAGCCGGCGGCGTGCAGCGCGGCGAGCAGCGGCGGTTCGAGCGGCAGGCCGATCGTGCGGAAATAGCTCGGGTGCTTGGTTTCGGGGTAGATGCCGATGCTGCGGCCGGTGCGCGCGGTTGCCGATTTGGCGAGCGCGATGATCTGGTCAAGGGTGGGGATGCGTTCCTTGCCATCAAAGGCCATGTTTGCCGGGCGCAGCTGCGGTAGGCGTTCGCGGGCGAACAGGGTTTGCAGTTCGGCGAGCGTGAAATCTTCGGTAAACCAGCCGGTGAAGTTCTCGCCATCGATGGTTCTTGTGGCTTTGCGGTTGGCAAATTCGGGGTGGCTGGCGACATCGGTGGTGCCCGAAATTTCATTTTCGTGGCGCGCGACGAGATGGCCGTCCTTGGTGGCGACGAGATCGGGTTCGATGAAATCGGCGCCCTGTTCGATGGCAAGGGCATAGCTGGCGAGGGTGTGTTCGGGCCGGTCGGCGCTGGCGCCGCGATGGGCGATGATGATCGGCGGCGCGGGTGGCGGCAGAATCGGCCCCGATTTCGGCAGACCGGATTTTGGCGCAGGCGCGCCAGCTACAACCGTGGACATCAGAACCAATACTCCAGCGATCAGCAATCCGCGCATGTCGTGCAACCCCGGGCGCCATCGCCGCTCCTGCTATAAACGCAGATCCGCCGCCGCGCGAGAGGGCGCGGCGGCGGCGATATCGGCAGGTGCCCCCGGGGAAGCAGGGTAGGCCGCCGAAAACCCAATGGCGGGTTACATCGGGTAGGCAGCCGTGAAATTGCCGTCGAACTGGGGCAGATAGCTGGCCAGTTGCGCAGCGGCGCTGCCGGCGAGATTGCCGATATTGCCGACAGGGCTGAAGCCCACCCCGGCAAGGGCGGCGACGCTGCCGGCGCGGACCCCGAGTGCCGAAAAATCGATGTCGCCGGTGCCGACCGGGGCCGAAAACAGGCTGGCATCGGCGACGCCGCGACGCTGATGGACATCCCACAGATCGATGTTGTTGGTGAAAACCAGGTTTGTGCTGGCAAATTGATCGCCGCGACGAGGGTCGATGATCGGGATAATATTATTGGCAATGACGGCGTTCGACAGGTTCATCGTCGTCAGGCCCGGCACGATGCCCGGACCATCGGCGTCGCGGATGGTGTTGTTGACCACCTGGAGACCGTCGACACCGCCAAGGCCGATGGCATGGCGCAGATTGCCTTCGATATAATTGTTGGAGACGACGATATTGGTGTGCATCACGCCTTGCGACGTCTTGGCATTGGTGATGAAAATGCCCTGGGCTTGGTCAACCATGATGACATTGTTGTTGAACACCAGATCATTGCTGACCCCGTTGTTGCCGCCATTCTGGACCTGGAACGCGTCGCTGTGATCGCCCCTGCTGACATTGGGGCGGATGCCGGTGACATAATTGCCCTGGAACAGCCCGCCATTGACTTCGCTGATGTTGACGCCTTCAGCCGCGTCCTGAATATGGTTGCCCGCCAGAATGACGTCGCTCGATTTGTTGAAAATGACGGCGTTGTTGAACTCATGGAACGTCGAATTGAGCACGGCGATACGGCTGCTGGCCTGCACGAACAGGCCGTTGCCATCATCGAAGTGATTGCCGTTGCGCGATCCCGACAGATCGATGCCGACAAAACTGATGTTGTTCGAAGCATTGACCCGGATGGCGGATTCCCACTCGCGTTCGCCGGGCGCCAGCACATGGGTGACATCGATATCATCGAAGGTCAGATTGTTGACGCGGGTGAGCTTGAGCGAAGTGAACAGGGCATCATTGTTCGGGTCGGCCGATTTGATGGTGACGACCGAGCGCGGCTGGATCGAAGCGAGCGAAACGTCGCCATAATTGCCCGGCGCCAGCAGGATGGTTTCGCCGCCGCGTGCCGATTTGAGAGTTCTGATCAACTGGGCGGCGTTGGATACAGTTATTGTTGTCATGGTGTACGCTCCACTACTCGGGACAAGACGCCACCCCGGCGGCGTCAGCCCCAACAACGGCGCTGGCCGGTAGGAGATTATACCCAAAGATGGTGAAGCCGGATTAGGGGTTTTTTTACCGGGAGCGACTGGCCAGCCCGATCAGAAAACCGGATCGTGCATGCCGCATTCGGTCTTGTCCCAACCACGCCAGCGGCCCGAGCGCGGGTCTTCGCCGGGCTGGACCTGCGATGTGCACGGCACGCAGCCGACGCTGGGATAGCCTTGGGCTTCGAGGGGGTGGCGGGGCAGTTTGCGCGCTGCGAAGGCGGCGTCGAGGGCGGCTTTGTCCCAATCGGCGAGCGGGTTGATCTTGAGGCGGCCTTCATCGAGCTCAAAGCGCGGCAGCGCAGCGCGGGTTTTTCCCTGAAAGCCCTTGCGGCCCGAAATCCAGGCGTCGAAGGGGGCGAGCGCGCGGCGTAGCGGCTCGACCTTGCGCAGGTCGCAACAGCCATCGGGGTCATAGCTCCAGCGCAGCGACGTCGCATCCTTGGCAGCGAGCAGGCGCGGATCGGGGCGAAAGACCCGCAGGTCGGTAAGCCCCAGCCGTTCGGCGAGTTCGTCGCGATAGGCGAGGGTTTCGCCGAAAATCTTCTGGGTGTTGATGAAGATGACCGGCACATCCTTGTCAGCGGCGGCGACCATATCGAGCAGCACGGCGGATTCGCTGCCGAAGCTGGAGACGGCAGCAACGCGGCCCCGCACTTCGCCGCCGAGCAGGTCGGCAAGCATGTCGGCGGTCGACACGCCGATGTAGCGCGCGTCAAGGCGGGCGACATCGGCCATTGTGAACGGCGGCGCCGTATCGATGCTGTCGATGGGCCGGCTAGCCATGCCGCAGTTGCCAGACGGGAATTTTGTCGTCGGCGGCCTTTTGATAGACATGGGGGTAGCGATCGAGCGTGGCCTGCACGACCTTGAGATCGAGCGGTGCGTCGGGGGCGAAGCTGTCGAAGCCGGTACGGCGCATGAAGCCGATCTGATCGACAAGTACATCGCCGGCAGCGCGGATTTCACCGATGAAGCCCGCTTCGCGCAGGATTCGGGCGGCGGAATAGCCGCGACCGTCGCGGAATTTGGGGAAGGCGACTTCGATCAGCTTGAGCCGGTCGAGATGCCCGATGAGGTCACGCACGTCGTCACCGGGTTCGATGCGGACGGCGGCGAAATTCGCCCCAGAGCCATTGGCGGCGAGGAAGTCGGCGAGTGGGGCGATCGGGCTTTCGAACGGCGCGTCGTCGCGAAAGCGCAGGTGCGCCGGCGCATCGTTGAGTGCGGGTGACGGGGCATTGGCGACCGCCTGCTGGTCCTGATTATCAAGCATAGACTGCTTCCTTGAAAGGGGCCGGGCCGAGGCGGCGATAGGTATCGAGGAAGCGTTCTTCCGGAGCGCTGCGCGCGGTCTTGTAAAAGGCGATGAGTTTATCGACCGCAGCGATGATGCCGATTTCGTCAAAGCCGGGGCCGAGGATTTTGGCGAGCGATGCGTCTTCGGCACCCGAGCCGCCGAGGAGCAACTGATAGGCTTCCTCGCCCTTTTTATCGACGCCGAGGATGCCGATATGGCCGGCGTGGTGATGGCCGCAGCCGTTGATGCAGCCGCTGATCTTGATTTTCAGCTCGCCGATATCGCGCTGTTCGGCCACGTCATTTTCGAACTTGGCGGCGATTTTCTGGGCGATGGGGATCGAGCGGGCGTTGGCCAGCGTGCAATAGTCCATGCCGGGGCACACGATGATGTCGGTCACCAGGTCAAGGTTCGGCGTCGCGAGATCGGCGGCGTCGAGCGCTTGCCAGACAGCGTAGAGATCGGCCTTTTTGACATGCGCCAGCACCAGATTCTGGCTGTGGGTGACGCGGATTTCATCGTGCGCGTATTTTTCGGCGAGGTCGGCGATCACGTCCATCTGCGCCGATGAAGCATCGCCGGGGATGCCCGATTTGGGCTTCAGGCTGATTGTCGCGATGGCATAGCCGGGCTGTTTATGGGCGTGGACGTTCTGATCGACCCAGAGCTTGAAATCGGGGTCGGAAACATCGAGCGTGTCGGGGGCGTTGCGATCATAGGCCGGCTCGGCGAACTGGGCGATGATGCGGTCATATTCCGCCTGGGGGGCATCGAGGCCGAGCGGTTCGAGGAGTGCCCATTCGGCTTCAACCTGGCGCGTGAATTCTTCGATGCCGAGTTCGTTAACGAGGATTTTTATGCGGGCCTTGTAGATGTTATCGCGGCGGCCATAGCGGTTGTAGACGCGCAAAATGGCTTCGGAATAGCTGAGGAACTGGCTGACCGGGATCCATTCGCGGAGGATTTTGCCGATGATCGGGGTGCGGCCCATGCCGCCGCCGACATAGACCCTGAACCCAAGATCACCGGCGGCGTTGCGATAGAGTTGCAGCCCGATATCGTGGAGCTGGATGGCGGCGCGATCGGTGTCGCTGGCGATGACGGCGATCTTGAACTTGCGCGGCAGGAACGAAAATTCCGGGTGCAGCGTCGACCATTGGCGCAGCAATTCGGCATAGGGGCGCGGATCGGCGATTTCATCGGCCGCAGCGCCGGCGAATTGATCGGAACTGATGTTGCGGATGCAATTGCCGCTGGTCTGGAAGGCGTGCATTTCGACCTTCGACAGATCATCGAGCAGGTCGGAAAACTGCTCGAGCTTGATCCAGTTGTACTGGATGTTCTGGCGGGTGGTGAAATGGCCGTAATCACGGTCATATTTGCGAGCGATATGCGCCAGCATACGCATCTGGGTGCCCGACAGCGTGCCATAGGGGATGGCGACGCGCAGCATATAGGCGTGCAGCTGGAGATAGAGGCCGTTCATCAGCCGCAGCGGTTTGAACTGGTCCTCGGTGATTTCGTTGCGCAGGCGGCGGCCGACCTGATCCTTGAATTCGGCGACTCGGGCATCGACGATGGCCTGGTCATACTGGTCATATTTGTACATCAGATGGCTTCCACGGAAAGGCTGCCGCGCGCCAGATCGGCGCGAACGCTGGGGCCGGAGGCGCGCACGCGCTCGCGGGTGGTGGTGGGGACGAAAGCGCCGGGTTCGCCGGTGACGTCGATGAGGACGGGATCATTGATGCGTTCGGCGGCGATGAGGGTGGCGAGCAGCGCTTCGCCTTCAGCGCCGATTTCGGCAGCGTCGGCGATGCGGGTGCTCCAGTCACTGCCGTTCCACCAGAGGACGTCGCCGGTTTCGAGGCGGTTGCCGGTCAGGATACGGGGCATGGAATGGCCTTTGTGATCGGGGTTAGCGTTTCGACGCCGAGGGTGGCGACATCACCAACGATGATGAGCGCGGGCGAGCGCACGGCTTCGCGCGCCACCGTGCCGCCGAGATCGGCGAGCAGCGAGCGGATGACGCGCATATCGGGGTGGGTGGCGCGTTCGAGCACGGCGATGGGGGTTTCGGGTGCCAGGCCATCGGCGATGAGTTTTTCGGCGATGCGATCAGCGCCGGTGACGCCCATGTAGATGACCAACGTGCGGCCCTTGCCGGCGAGGCCGACCCAGTTCTGATCCGCGAGGCCACGGCATTCGCCGGCAACGAAGCTGACAATCGAGGCGTGATCGCGGTGGGTGAGCGGCATTTGCGCGGCAGCAGCAGCACCGAGCGCGGAACTGATGCCGGGGATGACCTCGACCGGCACGCCGGCGGCGTTGCAGGCGCTGACTTCCTCGCCGCCGCGACCGAAGATGAACGGGTCGCCGCCCTTCAACCGGACGACACTGTGGCCGGCCTGCGCCTCGGCAACGAGCAGATCGCCGATGGCGTCCTGCTGCATCGTATGGCGATCACGGCGCTTGGCGACCGAAATCAGCCGGGCGCTGGCGGGAACAAGCGCCATGACATCCTCGCCAACCAGGCCATCATGGACGATGACATCGGCAGCAGCGATGGCGCGGACGGCGCGGACAGTCAGCAGATCGGCAGCGCCGGGGCCAGCGCCGACGAGGATGACTCGCCCGGAAAGTGCGGTTTTTTCCATGGAGTGCACATAGGCCCCCGCCCCGGTTAAGCGCCAGTGGTCGGCGGGCAAGGCTTTCTTGGCCGTGGACAAGGCAGGTTTTGGGGTGGGTGCCGCCGGCGGCTGGAGCCTTGGCCCCAGACCCCGTTTGGAGCGCTTGCGCACCATGTCTTTTGCACGCCCGAACTTTCGGTACGTCCTCTACCGCCCCAGTGGCGAACATTCGTTGGGGCTGCTAAATGAACCGTATGGCAGCGGATCGATCTGCAATTCGAAAGCGATTTAAGATCGCTCAACGTTGGCAATGGCCAGCTGCTATTGCTTCTGCGGTCTTTTTTTTGAGCTGCTTTATAGGCTGGCCATTGGGCTATTTCTGGCCATCTGCCGTTCGACTAGTTTTTTTCATTCCTGCCGTCGCGCTGTTCAACATCAAGTGTGTTGCGTGTGGCTATCCAGCATTTGCAGATTATCAAGCCGACGCAGGTTTGAGACTCGATAACCGTTTCTCGACACGCTTTTGGGGCGAGGACTACGGCGGTGTGCATTTGCCGCTTCGGTGTGAGTGTTCAAAATGCGGTGCGCGTTTCGTTCCGGACAAGGGCTAAACGCACCGACCCGATGAGGTCTGCTTCCCACCCAAAAGCAGATACTTGACCGGGTTCAGTGACAAAATAATCACTCTTGAAATGGGGTCTGGGGCCAAGACACCAGCCGCCGGAGGCTCTTTTTGAACCTCCGGCGCCAGTGTCGGTTATCAGCCGAAGGTGCGGGACCACCAGCCCTTGCGCGGCGATGCCGCCGGGGCGTCGGCAGTGGTGGCTGCCGTGGGTGTCGGTTCGGCGGCGGTTTCGGCAGCGGCTTCAACCGCCGGTGCCTCGGTTTCAACC
>JBBQMB010000064.1:0-15134 GCA_038328515.1 Sphingomonadales bacterium | reverse complement strand
CCCAGATTGAGCGCGAACTCGACTGGCCGATCTTGGCATTCTCCAGCGATAACGTTCTGTCCTACAAAGTAGAAAACTGTTACCAAAATACCCGCGCGCTCTTTCTCAGCTTCAATCGTCCTTTGCGATAGAAACAAGTCTGCGCCGGAAAGTCAGTGATTCGCCTCCCGGGGCTGAACTTCCAAATGAAAGTTCAATGAAATCAATGGCAGCAAAAACGCGGCTGAGGCCGTTATCGCGGCAACCGCCGCAGCAACGGCACCAGCAGCAGCACCGTCAACCCGGCCGCCATCAGCACCGCCGGGATACTCGCCCCCCGGTTGATCGCCGCGCCGATGGCCAGCACGCCGGCTACCTGAAACCCGGCGTTGACGATATTATTCGCAGCGATGGCGCGTGATCGGCCTGCGGCGGTGGTCGCGGTTTGCAGGACGCCATAGAGCGGCACCGAAAAGATGCCGCCCGCGACGGCGAGCACGATCAGGTCGGCCATCACCCGCCAGCCGCGCGGATCGGCGAGCAAGGTGGCGAGATCGCCCGCCTGGCCGGCAAAGGCGCGTTCGGACAAAAACAGATCAATCCCGGCGATGGCCATCACGACGCCGGCATAGGGTGACAGCCGCGTTGAAATCCGCCCGCCGAGCAAGCGGCTGACCCCGGCCGAACCGGCGGCGATCCCCACCGAAAATACGCCCAGAAACAGCGTCGCCACGCCTTCGGTGCCGCCAAGATCGTTCTTGGCGAGCGGCACGAACTGGCTCGTATAGATTGCGCCCAGCGCCCAGAACCAGCTGATACAGATGGTGGCGATGCGCAATTCGGTGTTGGCGAACGCCTCTCCCAAAGCCCGGCGCGAGGCGGTGAAGGGGTTCCAGTCGATTGCCAACTTGCTGGCCGGCGGCGCTGACGGGATAAATTTTGAGGCTATCCAGCCGATCACCGCGACCGCAATCGCTGCCGGCCCGGCAACCCCCGCCGGCAGCAACCCGCCGGCCATCTGGCCGAGCAGGATCGCCACAAAGGTAGCGCCTTCGACCAGCCCGGTGCCGAGCAGCAGTTCATTTTCGGCCAGATGTTGCGGCAGGATGGCATATTTGACCGGGCCGAAAACCGTGGAATGAATCCCCATCAGGAAAATAACCCCCAGCGCCAGTGGTTCGGATTGCAGCCAGATTGCCACTACCCCCAGCGCCATGAAGGCGATTTCGGCGATTTTTACCCCTTGCGCGATCATCGCCTTGTCACGGGCATCGGCGACTTCACCGGCAAGGCCCGAAAACAGGAAAAACGGCAGGATGAACACGCCTGTTGCCACCGTCGCCATCGTCGCCGCCCCGGCCGGATCGCCAGCACGCAAGTGAAAGGCAACCAGGAAGATAAACGCAGTCTTGAACAGATTATCGTTGAACGCCCCCAGAAACTGGGTGACGAACAAAGGCCCGAAACGGCGCGAGAGAATAAGGGCCAGCATCGCCGCCACTGTTCATCATCGCGGCGCGACAGTCCATCGCAACCCACAGCCAGGCTATGGCCGTGCGGCGATTTTATGGTTAAATCATCGGTTCCGGTCACATGGCGTGGCCAATCGGCAGAAAGACAGCATGGCGCGAAGTGGCCGAAAGGATGATTGGGGGTTTCCGCGCTGGCGGCCCTATGGCAGCGGCGGTGCCGCGGCCGAAGTGCGGCTATGCGATCGCCATGGTTGCACCAACCCCGGCAATCACCCCGCCCCCAAAGTCGCCAACCGCCCCGAACGCTGGTATTTCTGCCAGGCGCACGCCGCCGAATATAATTCCGGCTGGGATTATTTCGCCGGCCTCTCCCCCGAAGAAGCCGCCACCCGCGAAGCCAGCGAAGAAGCCCAGCGCACCTACAAACGCGCCGCGCACTGGGAATGGGGCGGCGCCGGTGATGGCAGCCGCAGCCGCGCCGAACTCGATGCGCTGGCGGTGCTGGGGCTTGAATCCGACGCCGATATGGAAACCATCAAGGCCGCCTGGCGCAGCGCCGCCAAGACCAGCCACCCCGATGTCGCCGGCACAAGCCCCGAAGCCGCCGGCCGCTTTCGCGCCGTGCAGGCGGCGTGGCAGGTGTTGAACGATGCCGATGCGGTGCGGGTGAAGGCTAGTAAGTAAACCGCACCAGTTTGAGGTCAGGCGCTGGCTTTGCGGACTGCTTTCGTCGGCTCGGCTGAGCCCAGGCGCACGGGTGTCGCCCGCGTTGCCACTTTCGCCGGAGGCGCCGGCTGGCGATGCGGCGAATTGGTGAAATCACCGCCCTGACCGGTCTCGCCATAGTGATAACCATGGCAGGTGTTGCACGTTGCCGGCACATTGGTGGCCACCTTGGTCGAGCCATGGCAATCGCGGCACTCACCGATGCCCGGCAACAGCACATCGGTCGATGCTTTCGACGTCATTACACCCTTGTGACACGCCACACAGGCGGCATCACCGGCCCTGCGATCATAGGTCTTGTGCTGATTGTGCGGGAACTGGCCCTTGGGCAGATAATGGCTCGCCAGCGTAACCGGCGCAATGGTGTAGCGTTCGGCCACATTCGGCGCCCCGGTATTGTTGACGATATGGCAATCGGAACACAGCCCGCCGGCCTTGCCATCGGCACCGAAAATCTGGGCGATGGCGGCATTGCCACGGGCGCGGGCTTCGCCGACACTGGTAACGCGCAGGTCGGCACTTTCCAGTTCCGCCATCCGCCCCGGTGCGCGGCGTTCAAACGCCAGGCGTTGCACCCCGGCCCGCGGGCTGAGTGCCTGGCCGAGATAGAAATCACGGATGACCCCGGCGACCTGTTCGGGCTTGCCGTGCGGCAGTGTGCGGATGACGCCACCATCGCGCGCAAAGGCGAGATCATGGCAATCGCCGCAGTTCTTCTCCATCTCGATCGGCTTGAAACGCACACCATCACTATCGGGCGTGTGGCAATAGTTGCAGGCGAGAGCGCCATTGGCACCCGCGGCCAGCCCCTGTTTGCGGACCATATTGCCAACGCCGTTGGTGGCAGACTGGTGGATGTCGTGCGGGTAGATCAACCCCGAACGCTCCATCGGCTTGTCGGTCAGCAAAACCCGTTCAAACCGGGGTGCCGTGAGCGAAGCCACCGACACCAGAGTCGGCTTGAACTGCGGATGGTCCTCCCAGTTCGGCACATTGGCGATTTTCGTGTCGGTCAGCCGCCCCGAAAGGCCGGTATGGCAATCGGTGCAGAAACTCGCCGCGACCATCAGCGCGCCGCGCGGGCCTTCATGTTCCTTGTGACACGAGGCGCACCGACCGTCGGGCAGGTTCAGCCCCTTGTGAATATCAGCCTGAAAACCCGTCGTTTGCAGCCGGCCCTTATCCATACGGTCGGCACTGGCATGCGCCGGGACCGCATCGGCCTTGTGGCACGAAATGCAGGCGCTGTCGGTGACCGATACGAACGGCTGGCTGTGGCAGGCGCCACAATTGTTCGACAGGCCGGCATGGGCCGTCGACAGCGGCCCCGATGACCAGACCATATCGGCGCTGTAACCGGCGTTCCTGACCGCATCGCCGCCCAACGCCGGCTGCAGCTTGCCAGCATCGCTAGCGCCGGCGGGACGGCCGGCAGCGGCAACCATGTCGGTTGGCAACATGCTGCCGCCCATCATGAACAGCGGCAAGGCAAGGCCGATGATCAGCACCAGCCCGGCAAAAGCCCAAGCGAGGCCGCGTTTTGACGGCATGGTTTCGCGCAGTGAGAAAATGCCGATTTCCGACGCCGCATCGGCCGCATCGCTGGCAGCGACAACACGTTCGGCGGTAATGGCAATGGCGCCGGGCGTATCGCCTTTGGCCAACGTCAGCCGATGGCTGGCAATGTCGATCTTGGGGTTGTCGGACACCGACAGGTCGGCACGGTTAACGAATTTTCCATCGATTTCGAGCGGAATGCCGCCGGTTGCTTCAATCGCAACCGTGCCGTCCGAAAGTTGCATAAGGCGCGCATGGCGGAGCATGACGCCAAGATCGGCAAGCTGGATATCGCAATCCGTGCCACGACCCACGGTAATTTCGGCGGCGGCAAGCGTGCGCGTGCGGATGATATCACCCCCATCGGCACGTTTAGCGATCTGACGGACGACAAAACTCATGACATCACCAATAGAGGAAGACGCTGAGGATATGGGCGATGAGCGCGGCAAGCAGCGCAAAAGTCGCCGGCACATGGATGTAGAGCCAGATTTCCAAAAGGGTCTTCATCCGGATATGGCGCCGCGCCTGTGCGAGCGCTGCATCCTTGCGTTCGAGCAGAAATAGTATCTGCGTCAGTCGCTGGTCGGGCTTGCCCGTCCGCATCTGCTGGTTGACCAGCGCCTGGATGGCATCGCGCGCCCGCGCTGTGCCGCAGCGCGGCTGGCGTCCGGTCAGTCGTTGCCACAGATTGCCGCCGATATCGGTTCTTTCCAGGCTGAGCCGCACGAGATCGGCCTCGTCCTTGCCGAGCGGCTGGGCAGCTGTATCGAGCTGGCGATCGAGCGCTCGGATCGCTTCGAGCATCTGGGGCTGGGTGGCTTCGTTGCGATTGGCGCTCAGTTGTTCGGGCAGCCGGGCATAGACGATGATGCCATAGATCCCGGAGATGATGACGAACATCATCAGCACATAGGCGGCGCTGTGCACATTCCAGCCAAGCTGGAAGCCGGTGTGCAGCGTGCCGATGACGATCAGCGACAGGCCGAGATAGACATGCGCCGAAGTCCAGCCCTTCAACGAATAAGGCTTGGTCGTGATGATGCGCTTCCTGAGGCCGATCAGGCTGAGCCAGATGATCATCAGCGCCCCGATGGTCCCGAGGGTATAGCCTGCTACGGTGCCGCCGTTCGGCCGCGGTTGCGGATCGGTAAGTACATACACGGCAATAGCCAGCGCCGACAGGAACAGCGCGATCTTGAGCCAGCGGCTGCGTTTGTGGTTCAGAAAGCCTTCATGGGCGGTTTCACGCGGCGCGCGCGCAATTGCCTTGCCACTGGCCTTTCCTGCCGCCCGGCTCGCCATTATTCGCTCCCCCGGTCAAGCAATGCCACCGACAGGAACTGTTCGGGCGAAACACGGATTGCCGCGCCGGTCGGGCAGGCACGTACGCATGCGGGGCCGCCCGATTGCCCGGTGCACATATCGCACTTGATGGCCTTTTTGGGCGCCTCGACGCCTTTTTTGGCGTGTTTGTAGCTCCATTTCTTGTCGGGCTCCCCAGGCCCCGGGCCCTGGCCAAACAACAGCCAGTTAATCAGCCACGGCTTTTTGGGCGGCACCTTGTCCATGCGGATCACACCATAGGGGCAGTTGCGCTGGCAATTGCCACAACCGATGCAGGTGTCATCGATGTAGACTTCACCCGTCGGGCCGCGATGGATGGCGTTGGGCGGGCAATCCGCCATGCAATGCGGATGTTCGCAGTGCCGGCACGAGGTCGGCACATGCAGATGCGCATAGGTGCGCCCGGCCTCGCGATCGAGTCGCGACAGGCCATCATGCGAATCGGCGCAGGCTTTTTCACAATTGTCACAACCGACGCACAGTTTTTCGTCGATCAGCAGCACGTCGGTGGCTTCGCCAACGCCATTGTCGAGGAGGAAATTGGCGATCCCCGAATACATTTCGACAACACCGCCGAAACTGTCTTTCTTCGATTCGATAAAGCTGTTGAGTTGGGTTCGGCTCGCCATGTCGTTGCGCAGCCGCGCCAACAGTTCTGGTTTGGCCGCGAGCAGGTTGCGAAAGCTTTCGCCCGCCAGTTTGATCACATCGGACTTGACCGCGGCGCGCACCGTTGCCGAGCGGGCGTCGCCATCGATGACCGCCATTTCACCGACGTAAGATCCGGCCGGGACATAGGAAAGGAAGACCGGTTTGCCGCCGATGGTCTTTTCCACGATCATCGATCCCGATCGGATGATGAAGATATCATCCCCGGTCTCGCCTTCCTTGATGATCGCCTGGCCGGCGCGAATCGATTCGACCTTGGCCGCTGCGACAACGTCGGTCAGATCCGCTGGCGTCAGGCCCGATTTGAAAATCTGCAACAGGCTGCGCAACGTCGTGATGCGGGTGACCTCACGGCTCGCCGACGGCACCGCCGACATCAGCTTCAAAGCGGCGCTGCGCGAAATTTCCACAAGAATGCAATCTGTCCCGGCGCGAATCGTGGCGCCGCGGCGCCGGCCGGAAATCAGGCCGACTTCACCGAAAATCTCGCCCTTGCCGATCGGCACGGTGATCGACGGGTCATTCTGGTTGATCTCGACAAGTACCTGGCCATCGGCAACGCCGAACAGCGAGGATCCCGGCGCATTGCGTTCAAAAATCACGTCGCCGGCGCGATAGGCCCGCGCTTCGGAATCGAGCATGAACTCGCGCATCTGCAAGGCGCTCATGCCTTCCAATATGCCGACGCTGCTACGCAGATATTCCAGCCATTCCGACACGGATTTGCGGCCAGGCAGGCCCTGGAACTTCGCTTCCAAAATCGGCTCGTCGGCAGGTTTCAGTTCGGTATTGCCATTGATGAATTCGACAACGTCATGGCCCTGATTCATGCAATGCTTGATCAGCGGATAACCGGCGAGCGCGCCGACAACGAAAATGCCCGGCGCTGTCGATTCGAACACCGCCGAAAGCTTTGGAAAAGCCAAGCGGTCGTTGGACGCGAATTCCACGCCGCACGCTTCGACAAAGCCGCGCGGCGGCGCCGAACCGATTCGCGCGATCATGCGATTGCACTGGGCGCGCACTTCACCTTCGCGCGTATCAAGGACGACCCAGGCGTCTTCGATCTCGCGCGGCGAGGTTTCGGTCATGATGCTGATCCGCCCGGCATCGCGCGCAGCGAACAGCGCCTTGACGTTGGCATCCTTGGCCGTGTTGAACTCGGCACCGCGATTGAGCAACGTGACGATATTGCCCTGCGCGGCATCGGCTGCGAGGCCAAGGGCATTTTCGATCCCGGCATCGCCGCCGCCATAAACAAAGATGTGTTCGTCATTATAGGCGGCCGGATCATCGAGCTGATACTGGATATGCGGCTTGTCGGCGCCGGGGCAACCAAGCAGATTGGGGTTGCCCTGCGTGCCGATGGCGAGGATGACCGTGTCGGCGATAATCTCTTCGCCGCTGGTGGTCACCAGCTTGTAAGGTGGCGCAAGTCGTTGCAATTCCTTTATATCGCTGGTCCCGTCGCGCTTGCGCATGACGATTTTCTGGATGCTGCCGGGAATGGCATCACCGGTGCCGGCAATCGATTTGATCTCGGCATTCAGTTTGACATTGACCTTGCCCGCCGCCGTCATCTCATCCCAGATACCCAGGATGTTTTCGCGCTTGCCGGCTTCGAACTGCAGCCCGCCACCGGCGCGCAACACGAGTTGCGATGGCGTTGCCATCACATGCTTGCCCTTTTGATATTTATAGATGGTGTCGGACAAATGGCCGGTTTTTTCGAGCAGCACATGGCTGATCCCGAGCTTCGCCGCATGGGCTGCGGCGCTCAGACCTGCCGGTCCGGAACCGACAATCGCGATACGATAACGTTCGCTCACCCCTGTTTTGCCCCCCAGCAATGCCTCGCCGGCCAACCTGCGACTAACTCCACTCTACCATCTCACGCGCGGTCGGCTAGAGTGTCTTTGCGCAAAAGCCGTTTTTTCGCTTTGCACGCAAAGGGTCGCTGTTCACGATGTATGCCGAAATCGGGCATTTCGCCCTCATTCTCGCTCTGCTTACCGCCTTGTCACAGGCGGTTCTGCCGATGGTTGGCGCTGTGCGCGGCGATCCGGCGCTCATGGCATTTGGCCGATCGGCGGCGCAATTGCAGGCGATTCTGATTATTCTGGCGTTCGGCTTGTTGATGACTTGCTTTGCCATGGCAGATTTTTCGGTCGAACTTGTTGCCGAACATGCAGCAACGACTCAGCCATTGCTGTATCGACTCGCCGCGACCTGGGGCAATCACGAAGGCTCGATGCTGCTCTGGGTATTGATTCTCGCGCTGTTCGGTGCCGGCATCGGCCGCTTTGGCGATAATCTGCCACCCACGCTGCAAGCCCGGGTGCTTTCCATCCAGGCCATGATCAGCGTCGCATTCCTCGCCTTTTCGCTGTTCACCTCGAACCCGTTTGCAAGGCTCGATCCGGCGCCGCTCGATGGCGCCGAACTCAACCCGCTGCTGCAAGACCCGGGCCTCGTTTTCCACCCGCCACTGCTGTACCTTGGTTATGTCGGCTTTTCGGTCACCTTCAGCTTTGCCGTAGCCGCGTTGCTCGAAGGTCGTGCCGATGCCGCCTGGGCGCGCTGGATGCGCCCTTGGGTGCTGGCGGCGTGGATACCGCTGACGTGCGGCATCGCGCTGGGCAGCTTCTGGGCCTATTACGAACTCGGCTGGGGTGGCTGGTGGTTCTGGGATCCGGTTGAAAACGCCTCGCTCATGCCCTGGCTGCTCGGCACGGCGCTGCTGCACTCGGCGATCGTCACCGAAAAACGCCAGGCACTCGCCGGATGGACGATATTGCTCGCCATCCTCGCCTTCTCGCTCAGCCTGATCGGCACGTTTCTCGTCCGCTCGGGCATTCTCACCTCGGTGCATGCCTTTGCCGTCGATCCTGAGCGCGGTGTGTTCATCCTTGCGATGATCGTCGGTTCCACCGGCGCGGCGCTGGGGCTGTTTGCCTGGCGGGCGCCGCTGCTCAAATCGGGCGCGCTGTTTTCGGGGGTCAGCCGTGAAGCGGGGCTGACGCTCAATAATCTGTTCCTCATGGCCGTTACGGCGGTGGTGTTTCTGGGCACTTTTTACCCGGTGATCATGGAAGCGGTGTCGACCGACAAGATCTCGGTGGGCCCGCCCTATTACAACCTGGTCTTCGTGCCGCTGTCGGTGCCGTTGCTGCTGCTGGTTACCGTCGGGCCGATGCTGGCGTGGAAGCGGGATTCGCTTGGCCGGGTCGCGGGCAAGCTTAAATGGCCGCTGCTGGCGGCGTTGGCGGTCGCGGTCGGGCTTGTCGCGCTGCTGGGGATCGCCAAGACAACGGCGGCGCTCGGCCTTGCGCTCGGCTTCTGGCTCATTCTGGGCGGTGCGCTGGTGCTTGTGCGGCGCTGGCGCGGCGTCGGCGGCTTTTCGGCCCGGCTGGTCCGCACGACGCCGGCTGCCGTGTTCGGCATGGCACTCGCCCATGCCGGGCTGGGCGTCACCGTCGCCGGCATTTCGGCGATGAGCGGCTTTGCCACATCTAAAATCCTCGTCATGCGTGAGGGCGAAAGCATCTCGGTCGGCACGATGCAGGTGACGCTCAACAGTGTCGGTGATGCCAATGGCCCCAATTATCAGGCCTTTCAGGGGCGGTTCACGGTGCGCGAGCCAGCGGTATTCGGCGGCGATACGGTGCGCACGCTGGCAAGCGAAAGGCGTTTCTACCCGGTCAGCCGCAACCAGACCACCGAAGCCGGCATCGGTACGTCGCTGCTCGGTAACAGCTATGTGGCGATCGGCGACCAGCAGAACGGCCCGCGCGGGCCGGGCCTTGTCGTGCGCATCTACCATCATCCGCTGGTCGGCTGGATCTGGTTCGGTGGGTTGATGATGGCAATGGGCGGCGCCGCCAGCCTGGCTGACCGGCGCTTCCGCATCGGCGCGCCGCTGCGCAGTCTGCCGCGCGCGCCCGGCTTGCTGCCGGTCGCGGCGGAATAGGGAGCTGTTCGGCCCATGAAGCGCATCGTTTTCATCTTGCCCGTCATCGCCTTCATCGCGCTGATCGGCTTTTTCGGGATCGGCCTGACCAAGGACCCCAAGGAACTGCCGTCACAGCTCATCGACCGGCCCCTGCCGGCGTTCAACCTGCCCGGCATCGCCGAGGCGCCCGGTGGTGGCCCCGGCTTTGCCAGTGTCGCGTTGAAGGGTGAACCGGCGCTGCTCAATATCTTTGCCAGCTGGTGCGCTGCCTGCCCCCAGGAACATCCGGTACTGACGCGGATCACCGACGAAGGCTTTCCGGTGTTCGGGATCGCCTGGAAGGACAAGCCGCAGGATGCGCGCGAGTGGCTGGCAAAATGGGGCAACCCCTACAAGGCAATCGCCGCCGATGAAGCGGGACGCACCGCCATCGATCTCGGCGTGACGGGCGTCCCCGAAACCTTCATCGTCGACAAGGCTGGCCGGGTGCGTTTCAAACAGATCGGGCCGATCAGCTCCGAACAATGGGAAGGCACCATCAAGCCGCTGATGGCCAAGCTGAGGGCCGAAGCATGAAACTGTTACGACCGTTGCTGTTGCTGATGATCGCGACTCCGACGATTCTGGTGTTGCCGGCGGTGCCCGCAACGGCGGTGCTGCCCGATGAAATGCTCGCCGATCCGGCGCTTGAAGCGCGCGCGCGCACGCTCTCAAAGGATCTGCGCTGCGTCGTCTGCCAAAACCAGTCGATCGACGACAGCGATGCACCACTCGCCCGCGACCTGCGGCTGGTGGTGCGCGAACAGCTGACCTTGGGCAAATCCGATGCCGAAACCATGAATTATCTCGTCACCCGTTACGGCAATTTCGTGCTGCTGAAGCCGCCGGTGGAGCCCGCGACCTGGGCGCTGTGGCTGGGGCCGTTCGCCGTGCTGATCGGTGGCGGCGCGGCACTTGTCGCCTGGAACCGCCGCCGCACGATCCTGCCGATCGACGCGCCCCTGTCGGAAACCGAGCTTGCCCAAGTCGCCGCACTGTCGCAGGACGAAGCGCAGCGCTGACCATAGCCAAAAGATTGCAAAGAAAGCTCCGATGACCCTCTGGATCATTCTCACCCTGATGGTGGCGATTGCGGCCGCCGTTCTCACTATCCCGCTGGTGCGTCGCCACGAAGCCCGCGCTGATTCGCGCACTGCAACGCTGGCCGTGTTGCGTGACCAGCTTGCCGATGTCGATGTGCAGCTGGCGGCCGGCGTACTGCCCCCCGCCGATGCCGAAGGGCTGCGCATCGAAATAAAGCGCCGCATGCTCGCCGCCGGTCATATTCCCGACGAAGCCCGCGCTGCCCTTGCCTCGCGGACCCTGTCGGGAATGGCCATCGGCCTCGCAGCCGTCGTCGCCCTTGCCGGCGGCGCTTTGTACGCGACAATGGGCAAGCCGGGCCTTGCCGGCACGTCGGTACCGGTTGCCGCCGGTGGCGCTCCGCCCGTTGCCGCCAGCGATGCAGCCAATGCGCAGGGCGCTGGCGAAATCGCCGCGCTGGTTGCCGGGCTTGAAAAAAAGGTCGCCGCCAAACCCGATGACTCCGAAGGCTGGCGCATGCTCGGCTGGTCCTATTTTCAGATGCAGCGCTTTGCCGATGCCGCCCGCGCCTATGGCAAGGCGGTGGCGCTCGATCCCGGGGGCACCGGTTTCCAATCGGCCTATGGCGAAGCGCTGGTGCAGGCCGCCGATGGCACCGTGACCCCGGCCGCTGCCGACGCCTTTGCCAAAGCCAGGGCGCAAGACGGCGCCGACGCCCGGGCGCGTTATTTCCTTGGCGTCAAGAAACAGCAAGACGGCGATGCCAAGGGGGCGCTCGATGATTGGATCAGCTTGCTCGGCGAATCAGCGACCGATGCGCCATGGGTGCCGCAACTGCGCGGCGTGATCGAACAAACCGCGCTTGCGGCCAAGATCGACGTTTCGGCACGACTTGCTGCCTTGCGGCAACCGACGAGTGGCGGCGCCAGCGTTGCTGCACCGCCAACACCCGGCCCTACCGCTGCCGCCAATGCGCCGGCGGGCGTCATGCCGGGGCCATCAGCCGAGCAGGTGGCGGGAGCCGCGGCGATGACTGCCGGCGACCGCCAGGCAATGATCCGCGGCATGGTCGACGGCCTTGCCCAAAAACTCCAGGCCAACCCGCGCGACGAAGCCGGCTGGCTTCGGCTGATGCGCGCCCGCTCGGTGCTCGGTGAAAATGCCGCGGCGGCGCGGGCGCGCAACGATGCGCTGGCGGCCTTTGCCGGCGACACGGCAGCACAAGCGCGCATCCGCGCCGCTGCGACCGAAATCGGCATCCGCGGCTGACGTTACAGCTAATTTGGCAGCTGATTTTCGCAGCCGATAACAAAGGTCTGGGGTGGTAATGCGGGCGGAAAAAGGCGGCGGGCCAACCGCGCGCGCCACAGCACGACCGGTACGCACAGCGCTGACCGGCTTTGGCAGCAACCCGGGCGCGCTCAGCGGCTGGCGGGTGGTGCCGACACGGGTAGCAGGGCGGGTGCCGCTGGTTGTCGTGCTGCATGGTTGTACCCAGAATGCCGCCGACATCGACAACGGCGCCGGCTGGTCGACCCTTGCCGCCGAAGCCGGGTTTGCGCTGCTGCTTGTTGAACAGGCGCGATCGAACAATCCGAACCTGTGCTTCAACTGGTTTCAGACCGGCGATTCGCAACGTGAGGGCGGCGAGGTCGAATCGATCCGCCAGATGGTGGCGGCGCTCGTCGCCGATGGCACTGCCGATCCGGCGCGGTTGTTCGTTACCGGCCTGTCAGCGGGCGGCGCGATCACGGCATCCCTGCTGGCGACGGCACCCGACGTTTTCGCCGGTGGTGCGATTATCGCCGGCGTGGCGCATGGCGTCGCCGGGTCGATTACCGAAGGACTCGAGCGCATGCGCGGTCGAGGCCTGCCCGATGCCGCAACCATTGCCGCCCGGGCGCGCGCGGCCTTGTCTTACGCCGGGCCGTGGCCGCGCCTGTCGGTCTGGCACGGTAGCGCCGATGCCAGCGTCGCCCCGGTCAATGCCGAAGCGATACTCGCGGGCTGGGCCAGCCTGTGCGGCCTTGCGGCCCCGTCTGGCGCCGCACTGATCAACGGCCATCAACGCCGTGTCTGGCGTGATGTACACGGCGTTGAACAGATTGAAGCGCATATCATTGCCGGCATGGGCCATGGCTTGCCAATTACCAGTATCGGCCCCGAAGCCTGTGGCACGCCGGGTTCGTATTTTCTTGAATGCGGCCTGTCATCGACCCGGCGGATTGCGGCCTTCTGGGGCATTGCCCCGCCGGTTTGAAGCCGAGATCAGTCGAGCCCGGCCAGCACCCGGTTGACCAGTTCGCTATCATCCCAATCGAGGGACGGCTTGCCGATCCGCACGATGGTCAGCCCCGCCGACGCGACAACATAGACCCGCTGACCGCCGGCGCCATCGATGAACACCACATCGTCGCGTCCGAATGGCTTGGCCGCTGCCACTGTCATCGCAACGGCCTTTGCATAGCGGCGCACCGGCACATAGGGCGTGCCCCGCCAGAAGTTCATGCCGAAATTGGGGTTGACCGGCGATGCCGCCGTTACCGTCGCTACCCAATCGACCGCGACGACCTGCTTTTTGCCGACCTTGCCCTGATTGCGCACCAATTCACCGACGCGCAGCCAATCAGGCGCGCTGGCTTGCAGGCAGCAGAAAAAATGCGGGTTGCCGCCCGGCCGGTCGAGCCATAGCCGCGCATCCCCGGCGCCGATCGGTGCCCAGATACGTTTCGACAGATAATCGGCATAACGCCCGCCGATCGCCGCCTGCAGGGCCAGCCCGGCAAGCTGGGTGCTGGCGTTCTGATAGGCAAATTCGCTGCCCGGCGGGGTGGTGAGGATGAACAGCTTTGCCGCAGCGCGATTGTCGGTGGCGAACATCAACTGCGTCGCCGGCGCCGCAGGATCATTATAACCCGCCGGCGGTGACCCGATGCCACCGGTCATGCGCAACAATTGTTCGATGGTTACCGCGCCCTTGGGATCACCGGCGAATTCAGGCAGATGCTTGTCGAGCCGATCCGCCAGCGCGATCTTGCCGGCCTTGATCGCCGCGCCATAGGCCAGCGCCAGCACCGCCTTGTGCATCGATGCCGTGGCGAAATGCGATGTCGCATCGAAACCCGGTGCATAATGTTCATGCACCACCTGGCCATTGCGCGCGATGATCAGCGCAAAACTGTTCTGGCTATCGGCATAGGCCTGCGCCGCCGCCAGCGCCGCGGCGCTCACGCCGGTACCACTGGGCAACGCCTTGGCCTTGCCGCCCCGCACCGTTTCGGCCGGTGTATACGCGCCGGCGCTTTCTACCGAAGCTGCCATGGGAATAGCTTTCATCCGCGCCACCAGCGCTGCGGTTTCAGGGCTGGGCTGGGCAGCAGCGGCGCCGGCAAACAGCACCAACCCCGCGAACAACAGACGCTTCATGCGTCATCCTCTGCTGGCGGGCACAGCGCCGTCATCAAGGCATCGGTATAGCGCTTGCGTTCGGTGTCCAGTTCGGCCGCGAGCGCCGGGCCGGGTTGGTGATCGGCAATCGTGCCGGGCGCCACAATGCCATTTTCAGCGAGCAATGTTTCAAGAACGCGTTGCCGGTCTTTCACTACCCACAGTTCACGCGCCAGCACCAGCAGCGCGTTCGCCACATCGTCGATCTGTTCGGGTGCCAGCGCCCGGCCGCTACTGGCCTGGCGCGATTTCATCGCCCCGTCGATGTGTGCGTTCACGCTGGCTGTCACTGGGGCTTGGTCCCGATGATCACCCAGGGGTACGGCGCACCGCCAAGCCCGCCTTCTGAAACATCGGCAAATCCAACCTCGCGGGCCACTTCGCTCCAATCGAGCGTCGCTGCCTCGCGCCAATAGGGTTCGCCGCCCTTGCGGGCCTGCCAATCGGCCCGCCATGACCCCATCTTATCGTGAACGCGATAGGGTGTGACATCGCTCATCAGCATCTGGCCACCGGGCTCGAGCAGCCGGAAGGCCTCGGCAAAAACCGCGCGGATCGCGCTGGCCGGCATTTCATGGAGGATGATGTAGCTGGCAACCAGATCGAAGCGACCGTCTTCGAAACCGGTGTTTTCAGCGGCTTTCTGGTGCAGGTCCCAATCCCAGCCATTGGCGTTGGCGACGCGCAGTGCCTCCTTCAACATCGGCAGCGCCAGTTCGACCCCGGTGATATGGGCCGACGGATAGGTTTCCTGCAATGCCGTGGTGAAATGGCCCGAGCTCGTGCCCATTTCGCAGATGCGGGTGTAATCGGCGCGCGGCAGCATGCCGAGCACGGCGCGGCGCTGGGCGAAGATATTGCCGCCAAAATTGCGCGCCACATAGGTTTTGTGGATCAGTTCG
>JBBQMB010000063.1:0-15174 GCA_038328515.1 Sphingomonadales bacterium | reverse complement strand
AAAGAACCGTTCGGTGCGGATATACATGGCATCGATCGTCAGTGATTCGACAGGCTTCGCAATCACGCGAACCTGATAGGTTTCCTTGTTCCAGCCACCCAGATTGCCGCGCGTCCGCGCGCCAGGATCGGTGGAATTGGCCAGCGGATGCTGGTTTTCCCAGGTACCGTCGAACTGCGAATGACCAACCGCTGCCAGAACGGCGAGCTTGTCCTTGATGATCGGAATGCTGATGAAGCCGCGCGCATCATAACGATCGTAATTGCCGACCGTGCCCTGAATTTCAGCTTCCACCTTTTCCAGGCTTGGCGCCCGCGTTGACAGGTTGATGACGCCGGCAAACGCGTTACGGCCATAAAGTGCTGATTGCGGCCCCTTGATGATTTCGACCTGCTGCAATTCGACAAGCGTCTGGTCGACCATATAGCCGCGCTGCAGGTAAATGCCGTCGATATTTACCGGCACATTCTGCACGGGTGACGTCGTACGCAAATTCAACTGGCCGCGGATCGACGTTTGAACCACGAGCGGCGAAATCGCTTCAAAGGCAAAACCCGCTGTGCGCTGGGCAATATCAGCCAGACCGACGATGGCCTGCCGGCGCAGATCCTGGGCAGAGAAAACCGAGATCGCGACCGGCACATCCTGCAAGCGTTCGTTAATCCGCCGCGCCGTGACAATGATGTCGGCTTCATCGGCGTCGGCCGCTGCAGTTGTTTGGGGCGCCGTCTGGGCATTTGCCGCAGACACCCCCCCAAAAATCAATGCCATCGCGCTGACGCTGTAACGAATCGCTGCCTTGCTCTGCATTAGAGACCCCCTGTTGGTTCCAAACAACCTGTGGCCGAAAGCGGTTTTGCGCTTTTCGACCCGCAAGATGTCAAACTGTCACATCAAAGTGCGAACGAACGGGGCATCGCGAAGTTTATCCGTCAAGCGGATAACTGCCGGTCAAAAAAGCGGTGCGGCGTCAGGTTGGTCGCGCGCCAAGATCGACCGCAATCGCTCTGGCAGTTTCCTGCAGTGCCGCGACAAAGCGCGTTTCAGCTTCGGCCATGCTGACCGCCGAGGCAAAGAAAATCAACGCCAGCGCCCCGGCAACACGATCATTCTGGAACAACGGCACCGCGATCGACGACGTCTTGCCGGGCGTCGCTGTGTAGGCATTGCGCGCCATGGTGGCAAAACCGCGCGCCCTGATGTCGGCGAGCATGCGTTCGTTGCTGGTGAGCAGCACGGCCATGCGCTCGGCCGGCCCGTCGAGTTGACGCAGGCCCTGCAGCACGCCGCGGCGCTCGGCCTCATCGCAAAACGCCAGATAGGCCTTGCCGGTCGAACATTCGATGATCGGCAGGGTGAAACCGGGCACATAATTATGCAGCGTCAGGCTGGTCAGTTTGTGCGTGGAATCGCGCACCATCATCACCGGGCCAACGCGGGTCGTCACGCTGACCGGCCACGCCAGTTTTTTGGTCAGCGCAACGATGTGTGGCCGCGCGACGGCGACAAGGTCGCCTTCCTCCTGAAAACCAAAACTCAACGTACGAACCAGCGCGGTAGGGCGATAGCGCTTGCGCGCCGGTTCGCGCTCGATCATGCCTTCGTCCGTCAGGGTCTGCACGATGCGGCACGCCGTTGGATAGGGGATCTGCGCGGTGCGGCAAATCTCCATCATCGTCACCGATCCGCCGCGATTGACCGCCTGCAACACCGCCAGCCCGCGGCTGATGGCGCGCACATTGCCGTCGCGCTCGGCACCGGCTTTTGCAGGCCCTGCCCCCGTCGCCGCTTTCGTTGTGGCTGCTTTCGCCGTCGCCGCTTTCACTGCCTCCAACGTCCCGCCCCTTTGCTCGCCCTATCCGGCTGCCGGATAGTCTATTGCGTCGGCGCTTGATGTCAAAGCCGTCCGATGGTCACCTGTCGAACGAAACGCCCGATAGCGACCGGAGATACGCCATGGAACGCCGTGATTTTCTCACTCTTGCCGGGGCTGCCGTCGCCGGTGCTGCTGCAGCGAGCGCCATTCCAGCGTCGGCAAAGCTGCGCAGCACCGACCCCGCGTCGCTGAAAGGGCCGTATCTCGATTTGATGACGCCCAATGGCAACATGCAGGCCTGGGCGCGCCTGCTCGGCAATATCGACATGAAATCAACCAAATATGGCTGGGCACAGGGGCTGATCCAGGGGGTGCGCCCCGGCGAGGCGGTCCGTGATATCTGCGGCTTCACCATGATGTCCTGCGCCCGGCTGTTGCCGCATGAGAGCGGCACCGGCTATCGCAAGGTCCTGCGCGAAATCGGCCTGTATACCGATTTGAAATCGGGCGAAATCATCACCGAGATGGTCAACCCCTATCTCAATGAAACCGTCAAGATTGTGCCGATCACCAACGATCCGTTCAACCACACCATCACCGAATTCGCGTCGCAGCCGCCCAGCTATGGCGGGCTCAACCGCGCCGCGGCACCGCCGCCAAAGCCGTTGCAGCTCGATTGGACGCATCGCGGCAACACGCTCAACTTGTTCAGCCACATCAACCTGTTCTACCCGTCGTCACTGACACCGGCGAAATGGCCGCGCGAAAACGCCAACCCTTTCAACCAGGTCACCGAGACGTTCCTGTATCAAATCCCCTGGGCGGACATGCAGAACGCCAAAAAGACCAGCGTCGAATATGGCGGCACCTGGAGCCGCACAACGCCCTGGCTGCCGTGGCTGTTGATGGGGCCGACGCCCGGCCATTGCCAATATGCCACCTTCATGGGTGCCTATGATGACATCAACCAGATCGACCGCAAGACGCTCGATTATGTTGAAAAGCATTTCCCGCTATACCTGAAGGCGCCGGAAAAATGGGTCGATCCCAGCCTGTCGAGCCTTGAGCTTTACGCCCGCACCCAATCCCCGGCGCCAGTGCCGGCCGGCCAGCCGGTGCCCCGCGCGCCGGAACCTGAATTGCCGGCCTGGTTCAAGGCAATGCAGGCGAAGCAGCCGGGTTGAGGTTCGAACAGCACCTGTCACCCCAGGCTTGACCGGGGGTGACAGACCATCAATCCGCCGCCGGATAACGCCCCAACGTGAGCAGCAGCAGTGGTGCCACCAGGAATACCACCCCGGCGCCGATCAGCGCCGGATCATAGCTGCCGTACACACCATGGATATGCCCGAAGATCGGCGGCGCCAGCCCGGTTGCCGCCAGCACCCCGCCGATCTGCACCCCATAGATGAAGCCATAATTCTTCATGCCGAAATAGCGCCCCGCCATGAAGGCGATCAGGTCGAATTCCGCCCCTGCCGCTAGCCCGACCAGCGTCGCCGCCAGCCCGATCACCGGCCCCGGCGGCAGGCTGTCACCGATCAGCAGAAAACACGCGACAGCCGGAATCGCCAGGAACCCGACCGCAACCAGCGGCGCCCAGAACCGATCGAGCAACACCCCGGCAATCACCCGGCCACCCATCACCGATAGCCCGGCAAAACCGGCATAAAGCGCCGCCGTAGCGGGGTCGAGACCACGATCGGTCAACAGCGGCACCAGATTGGGGATGACTCCGGCCACCCCGAAAGTCACCGCCGAAAACACCAGGAGCATCGTCCAGAACCGTCGATCACGCAGCGCTTCCTGCCGGGTCGCGCCGCTCAGCGCTGGCGCCCCCATCGCCGGCGCCGGCACATCGCGAAACAGCCACGCCACCATCGGGAGCGCCAGCACGAACACCGAACCACCCAGCAGCATATAGGCCGTCTGCCAATCGCGCGCCGCTATCACCGCTGTCATCGCGGGTGGTGCCAACACGGCAGCAATGCCGGTGCCGAACAGCGCCAGCCCCAGCGCCGCGCCGCGCGCCTTGTTGAACCAGCCACTGATGCCGCGCGTCCAGGTCACTTGGCCCGTGCCCGACCCCAGCAGCGCCACCAGCATCCAGCCGGCATACCAGCCGTAAAGGCTGGTTGCGATGAACGGCAGCGCAATCAGCCCGCCGCCCAGCCCGACCATCGAAATCAAAGCCACCGGCCGCGCGCCGAAGCGGTCGATCGCTGCCCCCCACAGCCAGGTCACCAGCAAAACGCCGAGCATCTGCACGGCAAAGCCCCATTGGATCGCCTCGCGGCTCCATCCCGTCGCCGCCGCGACGGGTTTGAGGAAAACGCCCAACGTATAGAAAGGCAGCGCCGAAATGGAAAAGGCGGCGCCAATCGCGCCGCCGACGATGATCGGCCAGCCGCGCTGGAATTCTGCCTTTGCACTCATTCTGAAATCCCCGCTGCCTCGCCCTACCTTGTTGCACACCCGCGCCGTTTCGCCGCTGCCCGCGCAATACTCCGCTGTGCGGACAAAATCGGTTGGTGCTCGGCAGCAGCGCCATTACCCGCTATCCATAGCGGCATGGCGGAGCGCAACGATACCCCCGGCGACGTCGTCGCCACCTATTCCCCTGGCGACGTTGTCGCCACTTACCCGGTCGTCATCATCGGTGGCGGCGCCTGCGGACTGACGGCGGCGCTGGCGGCGCGCGATGCCGGGGTCGATGTTCTGGTCATCGAACGCGACCCCACCCCGCGCGGCACAACCGCCATGTCGACAGGGCTGGTCCCGGCCGCCGGCACCCCCGATCAGGCCGCCGCCGGCATCAGCGACAGCGCCGCCAGGCTCGCCGACGATATTTTGCAAAAGGCCAAAGGCGGCGATCCGGCCATCGCGCTCGCGCTGGCGCAGGCATCGGCCGAAACCGTCATGTGGCTGCGTGATCGTCATGGCGTGCCGTTCAGCCTGGTTACCGGCTTTTTATACCCCGGGCATAGCGTCATGCGGATGATGGGGACCCCCAACCGCACCGGCGAAGAATTGATGGCGGCATTGCAGGCGGCCTGCACGGTCGCTGGCGTCGATATCCTGACCGACGCGACCGCGACCGATCTTGTTGCCGCTGCTGATGGCACGATCACCGCCATCAGCGTCACACGCCCGGATGGCGCCCGCGAAAGCATTGGCTGCGGCAGCCTGATTCTCGCCTGCTCGGGCTTTGGCGGCGATGCCGAAATGGTCGCGCGCCACATCCCCGAAATCACTGGCGCCGTATTCCACGGCCACCCCGGCAACAAGGGTGACGCCATTCGCTGGGGCGAAGCGCTGGGGGCTGCGACCGCCGATCTGGACGCCTATCAAGGCCATGGCGGCCTCGCCTACGGCCACGGTATCCCGATTTTATGGCCGCTGATCATGGCCGGTGGCTTTCAGGTCAATCGCCAGGGAGAGCGATTTTCCAACGAAGCGCTGGGGTATTCCGAACAGGCTGCCAAAATCATAGCCCAGCCCGAAAAACAGGCGATCAGTATTTTCGATGATCGCTGCCACCAACTGATGCTGGGCTTTGATGATTATCGCGATGCACTCGCTGCCGGCGCCATCATCGAAGCCGGCGACATACCGGCGCTGGCGGCGGCAACCGGCCTGCCCGAAGCGGCCCTGGCAACCAGCATCGCCGCCGTCGCCGCCATGACGCGCGGTGATGCAGCCTGCCCCTTCGGCCGGGATTTCACCGGCACGCCCGAACTCACACCGCCGTGGCGCGCGGCGCGGGTCACCGGCGCCTTGTTCCACACACAGGGCGGGCTGGTCGTCGATGGCGAGGCGCGGGTGCTCGGCCGTGATGGCCGGCCGCTGCCCAATCTTTTCGCTGGCGGCGGCGCGGCGCGCGGGGTGTCGGGCGCTGGCGCTGCGGGCTATATTGCCGGCAATGGCTTATTGACCGCGACCGGTATGGGCCGGCTGGCCGGCCAGGCGGCGGCGCTGCAAACAGGAGGACGCTTGTGAAGAACATCGCCGACCAGACCGATCACGCCGCGCTATTGAAAGGCGGCCACGATGATCGCGCCGCGCAGGATTTCGCGTTTACCCTGCGCAACATCGTGACATCCGAGTTGATGCCCGCCAATCGCCTGGTGTTCGACCGCCGCGTCGCCCCCGCCATGCGCCGCGCCACCGGCGCCGCGCCCACCACGCCGGCACAGGTGCGGCAGGGCATGGGCGCCGATAGCTGGTACAAATTCTATCTGTCGGCGCGCCGCACCTCGCAAGAACTGATCTGGTCGAGCGTCATCCCCGCCGTTGAACGCAGCACGCCGGCACGCCCCGCCGCCCCGGCCGGCGGCACCGTTACGCTCGCCGGCGCCGATTTCGTGCCGCCGCGCTATATTTCGGCGATCGACATCCATTGCATGCCCGGCGGCTATTGCGCCGATCGCGGCGATGGCGATGAAGCGGCGGGCGCTGTTTATGATCGCGGCGTCTATCTTTACATGTCGGGGCTGATGGGGCCCATGAACGATGCCGTCGGGCATTTGGCGGCACGCTGGCTGCAATCACGCCTCCCTGATTTTGCGCCCGCCACCATTCTCGATCTCGGCTGCGGTGTCGGCCATTCCGGCCTCGCCTATGCCGCGGTTTACCCGGGCGCTGTTCTCCACGGGCTCGATTGCGGCGCAGCGCTGCTGCGTTACGGCCATCGCCGCGCCGAATCGCTGGGCATCCCGGTGCATTTTCAACAGGGTGACGCCGAACACACACCCTATGCCGATGCCAGTTTCGATCTCGTCACCAGCCATATCGTGCTGCACGAAACCAGCACGCGCGGCCTGCCGGCGATTTTGAAGGAATGCTACCGCCTGCTCAAACCCGGCGGCGTCATGCTCCATATCGACCAGCCGCGCTTTGATGACAGCGACCCCTATGCGACGTTCCTGCAGGAAAATGAAACCTGGTATAACAACGAACCCTTTTGGCGGCAGTATCGCCGCATCGACCTCGCCGCTGTTGCGCAAAGCGCCGGGTTCGCCGCCGCCGATATTGAACTCGATGTGCTGGCGGCGGCCGTCGTCCAGCAGAGCCAGAATAATGAAAAGGTCGCGGCCACATCAGAATCTGCCAAAAAACGTGGCTTTTCGGTGCTGCTGGCGCGCAAACGGCCATGAAACCGCTGCCAAAACACGTCTCGGGGGTGCGCCCGGCCTTTCACGCCGATCCCGCCATCGACCGGCTGATCGCCATGGTCCTTGCCCTGACCCGCGAAAATTCGGTGCTGCGGGACCGCGTCGATACGATCGAAATCCTTGCCGAAGCGGCGGGCTGGCTCGCCCCCGGCGCCATCGAGGCCTATGTGCCGCCGCTGACGGTTCGCCAGCGCCGCGAAACCAGCCGCGAAGCCATGATCGGCCGAGTCCTCGCCGTCATGTCCGAAGAAATTGCCGATCTTGAAGCCGGCGCCACCGATGATGCCTATTGGGCAACAATTGCGGGAATTGAGACGGGCGAGGTTTAAGCGCTAGCGGTATTACAGCCCCAGCGCCCCAGGATTGAGAATATCGTGCGGGTCAAGCGCTGCCTTGATGGCGCGCAGCAACGCCACGCTCGCCGGGTTGCGGCCCGGCAGCAGCGGATAGACCTTGCCGATCTGCAAGTGCGCGCCGCCATGAGTGTGCATCAGCGCAATGACATCGTGCTTCAAACGATCGACCTCGGCCCGCGCGGCGGTGCTTGGTTCATGGCTCGGCAGCCCGGCGAGATGATCGGCGGGCACCATGCGGTCGTGATAGATGGTGCGCGCATCGGGCCAATAGATCGCCGGCTCATAGACAAAGGCCGCAGCCCCCACCGCCATGAACATGCCGCCGGTGTAAATGCCGTGCGCCGCCATGGTCTCGGCATTGGCCTCCCAATAGTCGCTAATCGCGTGGTGAAACGCGACCACCCGATCGTGCGGCAACAACGTGTGCATCGGCACCCAGCGTTCGCCCTTGGGGCCAAGCAGGTTGAACAGCGGCGCAAACGGCATGCCGCGCACCACGGTCGGCACGGTATTGGCAATTTCCTCGCCGTGCGCAGCGCCGATGCGCTTGATGACCGCCATTTTGGCGCGGGCTTCGGCGCTATCGACGCCATCGGTCAGATAATGCACGGCATAGCTGGCGGCGCGCAACGCCCGGTCCCCCGCCACCGCCATCCGCGCCAGGCTTTTCACCCCGCTGCCGAACGATGTCGCGGATTTCATCACGCTGCGCGCAATTTCGGCCTTGGCCGCGACGCCATCCTGCCGGCCGATCTGACCTTGTTGCAACGTCGCATCGAGGCCGAAATTTTCATCATCAACGCCTTCGACGGCGATCAACCGCATGGCTTCGTGCATCGCAGCAAAGCTGTTGAAGCTGAAACTCGCCGCTTCGAACATCTCGCGCCGCCGGGTCAGCTTGAGCGTTATGCGCGCCTTGACGCCGAGCGCACCGCAATCGCCAGTGAACAGCCCGGCGAGATCGGGGCCGAAATGCCGAAAGAACGGCGCACCATGCTCGCTGCCGGCGCTGCCGGTCGACAGCATGGCGCCGGTGCCGGTGATGACATCCAGATTGATCAGGCTTTCGGCTGAAACGCCATTGCCATGGCTGATGCTGTTTTGCGAGATCGACCCGCCGATGGTCGCCGCCAGGCCGGAAAACGGCCCCCAGAACGGCGTGCGCAAACCGCGCGCCGATAGCGCCTCATAAAGCTCCGCCCAGGTCACCCCGGCCTCGACGGTGACGATGGCGTTAAACTCATCGATCACCATCGCCTTCAACCGGCCGGTATCGATCGTCACCCCGCCGGGCCGGCTGTGCAGATAGCCATCGGTATAGCTGGCACCGCCGCCGCGGATGGTGATCGGCGTGGCCGAAGCCGCGCACACCGTCACCACGGCTGCAAGTTCAGCAATGCTGCCGGGCCGCGCCACCGCCACCGGCAGTTCGCGGGCGTTGAAGACATCGGTGCCGGCAAACCGCCGCTCGGCTTCATCAGTCAATAGCTGATCGGCGCCGATTACCGCTGCCAGCGCTTCGAGCAGGGAGGGGGCGTTGGGTTGTGTGGCCATCAGATCACCCTTGCGCAATATCGTCGAGCGTCGCCACATAGCGCGCCTCGGTATCGGCTTCGGCCGCTTCGGCGGCGTCCTTGCGCGCCAGATAATAGAGCCTTGCCAGAAACGCCTGACGCCGCGCTTCGCGTGCTTCGAGCACCGGCTGCGGCGGCTGATACGCCTCGATCGCAGCAGCAAGGCCATGATCGCTGGCAACCCGCTCAACAGTATCGAGCCGGTCACGCAGCACGCTGAATTCCTCGGCCAGCACCAGGATCATCGACATCGCCTGGTCTATCGCCGGGTCGACATAGAATTGCGGCCGCTTGCCGCGCGCATCTCGCCGCATCGTCATGCGGTTTTCTCGGCGATCAGCACTTCCCAGCCGCCACCGGGGGCATATTCACCCGCCGTGAACTCGCGCTCGGCAAGCGATTCCGCCGCTTCGGTGGTGTAACTGGCATCGGCTGCGGCAAATTCCATGATCGCCATCGGCGCTGTATCAAAACGCGGCGCGGCAAAACCGGCCGATTTCGCCAGCGCAATCTGATCAATCTCGCGCATCGCGCCCCAGAATGGTTCGTTATTATACCAGGTTTCATTGTCGAGAATGAACTGGGTGAACGGGTCCATCAGGTCGAACGGCGGCAGATCGGCATGGATCATCAACCCGCCGGGCTTCAGCAGCCGATGGCATTCGCGGATGATCGCCGGCATCGCCTTGCCGCTGGTTTCGTGGAGCAGGATATGGCTGACGATCAGATCAAAACTGCCATCGGCAAACCCCGTGGCGCTGGCATCGCGCTGCATGAAGCCGACATCATGTCCCAAACCGGCAGCACGGGCATGGGCGTAGCGGATCTGCGGCCCCGCGACATCGATGCCGATCACTTCGGCGTCGGGAAACGCCTCCTTGAAGGGCAGGGTCGAATGGCCGACCGTACAGCCCATGTCGAGAATTCGTTTCGGCGCAAAGCCGGGCATGGTGCGGCGGATATAATTGGCCACCGAGCGACCCATGTCATCATTGGTCGGGCCCATATAGCCCATCGCGTAAAGATAGACGCCGCGATCATAAAGCGCCCCGGCGGCGATATCGCCCTTTTCAGCATATCCACCGGGCATGCAGTGAATATCCAGCGCTGTCACATAGCGCGGGGTCGGAAAATCATCGCGGGTTTCCAGCGGCGCCGGGTTCTGCGCCGACAGCGCTTTGGCGCGGGCTTCGATCTCGGGCAATTGCCGTTCGATCGTGTCGATTACTGCATCCCAGATCAGCTCCTGCGCAATCCGGTTGGTCGCGGCATAATGCTGGAAATACGGATCGGGCAGCATTGCCTTGCGAATGTCATGGCGATTGGCCGGTGCCCGCCCCTGCTCGCGCTCGAACCTTTTGGCAGCGCGCGCCTTGAACACCGGCCCGAGCCCTGGCAGCAACCCCGATTGGATGAAACCCTTCAGCCCCTTGGCAAACTCCTGCCGGGCGCGTTCATCATGGTCGGGCTTGGGCAGGATGGGATGGTCACCCTGCTGAAAGGTATTGAGCATCGCCGTCATGCGCGCTCACCCAATTGGCCGGGAATATGGCTTTCATGGTTGGCAAGATACCAGCGCGCGATCTCCTCCCGCGTTGCCCACCACACGCCGGGCAGCGATTTGGCATGTTCGATGAATTCGCGCAGCGCCCGCACCCGGTGCGCGCGTCCCGAAACATGCGGATGCAGCCCGACATTCATGATCCGCCCGGTTTTCGCCCCTTCGGCGTACAGCACGTCCAGTTCTTCGATCAAAATGTCGCGAAACTGGTCGGTGGTGTAATTGCGCCGCGTCAGCAACGTGAAATCATTGATTTCATTGCTATACGGGATCGAGACAATCGGCCCGGACGGCGTATTGAGCAGATAGGGCTGATCATCGTTCATGATATCACAGTAGAAAATCGCCCCCTGTTCGGCGAGGATATCGGCGGTCTGCAACGTGCCGCGCAGCGATGATGAAAGCCAGCCCAGCGCCTTGCGGCCAACTTCGCTCTCATATTTGGCAAGGGTGCGCAGCACGATCTCGCGCTCCCTGGCCGGGTCACCGGCATAATCGCTGAGCAATTCGCCCTGTTCCCAATTATGCGCCAGCAATTCCCAGCCGCGATCGAGGACCGCCTGCACCATCGGGCGGCGACGTTCAAAGGTCACCGCGTTGGTCGTGCAACTCGCCTTGACGCCGAGTTCGTCGAACAGGTCATACAGCCGCCAGATGCCCACCCGTTGGCCATATTCGCGCCAGGTATAATTGGGGAAATCGGGCACGCGCCCCGGCAGCACATCGGGCAAAATCGGCGGGCCACCGGCGTAATAGGGCTTGTCGGTATCCTTGGTCAGATCCCAGGTTTCCAGGTTGAAGGTCAGGATCAGCGCCACGCGCGCACCCCCGGGCCACACCAGCGGCTGGCGTTGCGACATCGGGATATAGGGATAATCCATGGTCTCAATAATCCGATAAAAGCGCACCGAACCCGTCAATCTGGTCCATGATGCCGTGACTGCGCAGCGCGTGCCAATAAGTTGCGGTGTTGATGGCGATCACCGGCTTTTCCAGCCAGAATTCCGCCATGCCGGCGACTCGCGCGAACGCCAGGTTGGTGCCGCACTGGATGATCGCATCAACGCTGGCATCGTCGACCTCCTCGATCGCGCGTTTCAACGTGCGCTCGCTTTCATGCGCGATCATCATCGGGCTGGCGCATTGCAAACCCTTGATGGCGACGACTTCATAGCCCGAATCTTCAAAAAACCGCCGCACCTGATTGTCGCCGACCGGCATATAGGGCGTGATGATGCTGATCCGCTTGGCGCCGCCCAATGCCTTCACTGCGGCGTCGCAGGCATGGCTGCCCATGATGACCGGTTTGCCGGTCTGTTCCTCCAGCCGCTTCTGCATGGCTTCGGCACCGTCGGCGCCATCCCAGAAGGTTTCGGCCGACATGCCCATCACGACAGCGTCGGGCGCCATGCTCATCGCCACATCGACCGCGCCACTGGTCGCGTTGCGGATGTTGTTGAGCATCACCATGAAACTCGCATCATCGGTCACCCTGGTGTCGGGAATGGCGATTCGGGCAAAATGGTTGGTGACGCCGCGCGGCCGCATCATGTCATATTCGGGCTGAACGCTGGTATTGGTCGATGGCGCCACGACGGCGAATTTTGCCCGATACCCCAGTGAATCGCCCATATCGCTTTCCCTTCACGGCCAGTGTTGTTGGCTGCGTCACCAATATTGTTACCGGCAACGCCGGTCCGATTGTCGCAGCGCCGCCATCTGTGTCCGCTTGGCGGTCATATTGCGCTCGGCGGCCCTGCTCCACCGGCTGGCGCGGCTAGTCATGATGGCAATGGGGTGCGGCGTCCGACAAACGGCGCTGCGTTTAGGAAGGAACTGCCGATGGCCGCATGGCTGGGTTCGGTATCACATTTGATTGCAACCGCTGGGGCGCGTTGATGTTCGATCATGATGTCATCATCGCCGGCGGCGGTCCGGTTGGCACGGTTGCCGGCTATGCACTGGCTCGCGCCGGTTTGAAGGTGCTGGTTGTGGAAACCGACACACATTGCGCCGAAGACCTGCGCGCTTCGACCTTTCATCCGCCCAGCCTCGAAATGCTCGACGCGCTGGGGGTGCTCGATGAAATGCTGCCGATGGGGCTGAAAGCGCCCATCTATCAATATCGCATCCGCGAGTCCGGTGAAATTCTGGCTTTCGATCTTGGCGAACTTGCCGACCGCACCGCCTATCCCTTCCGCTTGCAATGCGAACAATGGATGCTGGCCCGCCTGCTCGCCGGCCGAATCGGCGCAATGCCCGGCAACGAAATGGCCTTTTCGCGCCGCGTGGTGCATTTTGCGCAGGATGCCGATGGCGTCACCGTCGATCTGGAAACGCCAACCGCGATTGAAACGCGCCGCTGTCGCTACCTCGTCGCCGCCGATGGCGCCAATTCGATTGTGCGTAAATGGCTGGGTGTCGGTTTCAGCGGCTTCACCTATCCGGAAAAATTCCTCTGCCTGTCGACAAACGAGCCGCTGGAATCGCATTTCGATCAGCTCGCCTATGTCAACTACGTTGCCGATCCGACCGATTGGCACGTGCTGTTGCGCGTGCCGCGGCTGTGGCGGGTGCTCGTGTCGGCCGATGAAGCGACCAGCGATGCCGATCTCAAATCCGATGCCAATGCCGCCGCTGTGTTCAGCCGGCTGCTCGGCCCCGAAACAAAGGTGGAAACCGTCCACCGCACTATTTATCGCGTCCACCAGCGCGTTGCCGACCGCTATGATCACGGTCGTGTCGTGCTCATCGGCGATGCGGCACATCTCAACAATCCGCTCGGCGGGCTGGGCATGAACAGCGGCATTCACGATGCGATCAACCTGGCTGAAAAACTCCCCAAAATCATTTTGGAAGGCGCCGATGCCTCCGCCTTGCTGGCGCGGTTCGATCGGCAACGCCGCACCGTGATGCACAATTTCATCCAGGCGCAGACCATCGCCAACAAAAAACTCATCGAAGTCAATAATCCGCAAGCCCGCGCCGAGGTCTTTGCCGACATGCGCGCTGTCAACAGCGATCCCGACAAGCGGCGCGACTATCTCTACAAGCAGGCGATGTTCAAAAGCCTTGATGACGCGGCGGCGATCCAGTGACAAAAGTGCGTGACGCCCGCGGCTGGCGCGCCAAACTGGCGGTACTCGGCCCATCGACCAACACCATCGTCCAGCCTGATATGGATGACTTGCGCCTCCCCGGCGTGACCGCGCATTACGCCCGCATTTTCGTCGAAAATCTGGCGGTCGGCGATAATGCCAGCTTCAAGGCGCTCACCGATGCTATCACCATCAGCGTCGATGAAGCGGTAAAATCAGTGCTCACGTGCCAGCCCGATTATGTCGTCATGGGCATGTCGGCGATCACTTTTTATGGCGGCGTCGCGGGGGCCGAAGCCTTTCGCGGCCGCATCGCTGCGCGATCGGGCCTGGGGGTATCGACTGGCGCCATCGCTACGGCCGAGGCCCTGCGCCGCTTTGGCGCAAAGCGCGTGTCGTTTCTGTCGCCCTACTTTCCCGATGCCAATGCCGAGGTGCGCAACTTCTTCGAAGAATCAGGCTTTAGCGTCGTGCGGGACCAATGCCTGCAATGCGCGTCGCCGGTTGCTATCGCGCAGGTTCAAGGGGAACGCCTGCGCACCGTCCTTGCCGAACTCGACGGCCCGGACGTTGACGCCATTGTCCAGGTCGGCACCAACCTGTCGATGCTCGACATGTCGGCGGCGGCCGAAAAAATCCTCGGCAAGCCGGTCATCGCGATCAACGCCGCGACGTGGTGGCACGCTCTTCGTGCCATCGGCATCGATGATGCCATATGGGGCAAGGGCAGCTTGCTGGAACGTTTCTGATACAGCGCTTGATCTGGCGGGCAATTGACGTGATCCTGTTGGCATGACGCATTTTGAATTCACCATACCGGTTCTGGTCATCGGCGGCGGTGCGTGCGGCGCGGTTGCTGCACTGGCCGCCCGCACCGCAGGCGCTGATGTGCTGTTGATCGAACAAGACGCCCGGCCGGCCGGCACCACCGCCATGTCGCAAGGCCTGATGTGCGCTGCCGGCACCGCCCAGCAAAAGGCGCTCGGCATCGACGATAGTGCCGATACGCTGTTCGCCGACATCATCGCCAAGACACGCGGCCAGACCGACCCGGTCATCGCCCGCGCGATCGCCGATCATTCCGGGCCAACGCTGGATTGGCTGACGCGGGAAATCGGCTATCCTTTTGAACTGGATATCGGTTTTCGCGCTGCTTATGGCCATAGCCGGCAACGCATGCACGGCTGGCCAGCGCATGGCGGGCATGACATGATACAGTTGCTCCACCAGAAACTTGCCGATCACGGAGTCGATGTGCTTTTCGAAGCGCGACTGGTGGATATCATCAGCACAACCCCGGGCCGGATAGATGGCGTGATCGTCGAGCGTCCCGACGGCACGCGCGAAGCCATCGGCTGCGACGCGCTAATTCTCGCCAGTGGCGGTTTTGCCGCCAATCATGCCATGGTCAGCCGGCATATGCCCGAAGCCGCAATCGCCAAACACAATGGCCATGAAGGCAATCATGGCGATGGCATCTGGCTTGGCGCCGGGTTGGGCGCGGCCCTCGCCGATATGGGCAGTTACCAGGGCTATGCCATGCTTGCCGATCCGCACGGCATCACCGTGCCGCCTGGCGTGCTGGTCGAAGGCGG
>JBBQMB010000062.1:0-15263 GCA_038328515.1 Sphingomonadales bacterium | reverse complement strand
CCGCCGCGCCGGTGCTGACGGTCGGGCCAACCACGCCCGCTGGCAAGGGTTTCGCGCCGTCATTGGTACCACAGGCGGCACAGCCCGCCGCTGCGACCCTCAACCTCGCGTCCTCACCCGTCACACTGCCCGCCGTGCGTGTTGCTGCGGCGGACGGCACCGCCGCTGCGCCGGTGTCGGCCCCCGCGCTGCCCCGCGTGTTTTCGCTGGCTGTTGCCCCGGCGGCGGCAGAAGCTTTTGCCGCTGCGCCGGCCGCTGGCTCCACGCCGACCAGCGATGGTGCAGCCGCACGCACCCGCCCGCCGGTGCCGCATCATGATGAGCTGCGCCTCGAAAGCGAGGCGACCGCTGCCCCGTCAGGCTTTGCCGCCCCCGATCGCGGCCTTGCACCGGCAGCGCCGCCGCCACGTTCGTTCGCAGCACTGCCATCCGGGCTGCACCCGGCCGCCATAGCGCCGCCGCAACCGCTGGTCATCAGCAGTGATACGCTCGGCGCGGTCACCGTCGGGCTGGATGGTGGACCGCAGGATCTGCGCCTGCGGCTCGATGCCGGCCCGCTCGCCGCCGGCCTGCTGGCGGCCGACGCACCGCGGCTGATCGCCGACCTCGCGGCGCAAGGCGTGCGCCTTTATGCGCTTGATATCGGCGGCCAGTCGCTCAACCCGGCGCTCATTTCGGCGTCGTCGTCATCTCCCGGCACCGGCTTTGGTCAGCAGCCCCAGCACCACCAGCACCAGCAGCGCTCGCCAGCCGCCATGCCGGCACCGGCCTTGCGGGCCGATGCCGGCGCCATCGCCCCGCCCCCTGTTTCCGACCGCTACGCCTGAGGCTGACCCATGAACGCACCCACGCCCGATCTCGCCACCACCGGCAAGCCCAACAGCAAGGGTGGCGGCAGGGGCGGCGGCATCGTCCGCATCCTGCTCTTCGGGCTGGCCTTTGTGGCCGGTGCCGGGGCCGGTGGTTTCGGCGCGATCCTGGCCGCTTCACAATTGGGAATGGGGGGCGGCGCACCGCATGCCGCAGCACCGCCAGCGCTGGCGCATGGCCCGGTTTCCTATGTCGAGATCGACAACGCCTTTACCTCGAACCTTGTCGATACCGGTCGCTATCTGCAGTTGCGCATCTCGGTATCGACAACGGGCGGCGAAACGGTCGCCAATGCTGTAAAGCTGCACAAGCCGGCGCTGGTTTCAACGGTGCTGGAAGCGCTTGGCGAACTCTCCGAAGCCGATGTCGCCGATCGCATCGGCAAGGACAAATTGCGCCTCCGGCTCAAGGAGGCGATCAACAAAACACTCAAGGGCAATGGCGAAGCCGAGGGCGTTGAAGAGGTTTTCCTCACCAGTCTGGTCGTCCAATGACCGGCCTGCGCATCAGTTCCGAACCCGGCGCCGATCCGTTGTTGCCGCAACCCTTCCTGCCACCCGCCGGGCGCGGCCTTGCTGCTGCCGATGAGTTTGACGATGATTTCGATTTTGGCCCGATCGCCCGGGCGGCGGGGCGGGCGCTGAGCCAGTTGTTCGGCGTGCCGGTCATCGCCACCCCGGGGCGACCACCGCGCAGCAGCGATGGGGTGCCGCCGCCACGGATTTCCGCCAGCATTGCCGGGGCGCTCGCCACCTTGCAACTTGGCGGTGATCTCGATCAGCCGGTTGAAATAGCGGCCGGCGGCCTTGCCATCGCGCGCCAGTCCCGCGCCGTGGCCGCTGTCCTCGATAGCCTTGCCGAACGGGCTTGGCCGCAGGGTTGCCGCGCTGCCGGGATCGATCTCGATATCAGCGTTGGAACCATCGTCGGCCATGCCCGGCTGGTGGCGCCGTCTGCCGCGCCGGCCGAGCCGCAGGCACCGGCCCCGGTGGCGGCGCTGGCGACGAGGCTGTTCGAGCTGCCGATGCGCTTGCGGGTCGAGCTTTCGGCCGCGCCGGTGCCGGTGCGGGCGCTGCTGCCACTGCGGGCAGGTACGGTGCTGGCCATCGATCCGCGCCGGCATATGGCGCTGGTTCTGGGGGATCACGCCATCGGCCAGGTGACGCTGACTCCCACCGCCGATGGCCGCCAACAGGCCGAAATCATCGCCATCGCGCTTGAGTCACTGGAAGGACAGCCATGAATGCCATCACACCGGGCGCCCTGACGGGCAGTGCGCTGGATGTTGACCCAACGGCAAGCCTGGGCGCCTTTGGTGCCATATCGGTGCGGCTGTCGGTCGAGGTCGGGGCGATCAAGATGTGCCTGCGCGATGTGCTGGCGTTGCAGGTCGGCGCTGTCCATACGCTCGATCGTCGGCTTGACCAGCCGGTCGATGTGCTGATCAACGACCGGTTGATTGCGCGCGGCGAGATTGTTTCAATCGGTGATCGCTTCGGGGTCAAGCTGACCGAAATCGTGCCCCAGGCCGGTACATGACCGCGGCCTGGCTCGAACGGGTGAAAGAACGCCTGCCCGGGCTGGGTTGGCCCGATGCGGCGGCGCGCCACGCCCGGGTGCTCCAGGCGCTGCCGCTGGGGCCGGGCAGCCGGCTTTTGGTCATTGAATTCGGTGGGCGCCAGTTGCTCGTCGGGCAAAGCCGCGCCGGGCTGGTGCGGCTCGCCGATGCCGATACGCCATGATCGGCACGATGTTGGCCCAATCAGCGGCGGTGCCCACGCTTTCGGCTTCGTTGCCGACGCTGTCGTCGTCGATCCAGATCTTGCTGTTGATGTCGGCACTGACGCTGCTGCCGGCGGCGCTGTTGATGATGACGTGCTTCACCCGCATCATCATCGTGCTGGCGATTTTGCGCCAGGCGCTGGGGCTGGGGCAAAGCCCGCCCAACCAGTTGCTCGTCGGCATGGCGCTGTTGCTGACGGTGTTCGTCATGAAACCCAGCCTCGATACGATTTATGACAATGCCTATCAGCCGATGGTGGCCGGCAGCGTGGGCGCCGATGTCGCGCTCGGCCGGGCCGGCGATGTGCTCAAAGCCTTCATGCTCACCCAGACTCGCGAAAGCGACCTGCGCAAATTTGCCGAAATCGCTCGCGCCGGGCCATTTGCCAGCGCGGCCGACGTGCCGTTGCCGGTGGTATTGCCGGCCTTTGTGGCGAGCGAATTGAAGACGGGGATGCAGATCGGCTTTGTCATCTACCTGCCGTTCCTGATCATCGACCTGATCGTCTCCAGCATCCTGATGTCGCTGGGCATGATGATGGTGTCGCCCGCCACCGTCAGCCTGCCGGTCAAGCTGGCGCTGTTTGTCACCATCGATGGCTGGACGCTGGTGCTGGGCTCGCTGGCCAAAAGCTTTGGTGGTGCCGGATGACCGGCGCCATGCCCGATGACCAGGTACTGGTGGCGATAACCCGCAGCGCCGTGCTGTTGTTTGCGCAGACGACAGCAACCTTTCTGGTGCCCATCCTGATCGTCGCGGTGGTGATCGGCCTTATCCAGACCATCCTGTCGGTGCAGGAATCGAGCCTGTCGTTCCTGCCCAAGCTGGCGACACTGGTCGTCATGCTGGCGATTGCTGGTGACAGCGTCATGCAGGCGCTGGGTGATTTCATGAGCACCGGGTTGCTCGACATGGTGGGGGCGATCAGGTGATCGTCGATCTGCCGGCCTTCGATCCGCTTGCGGCGATGGTGCGCTTTACCCTGGCGGGGGTGCGGCCGCTGGTCATGGTGGCGCTGTTGCCGGCCTTTGGTGGCGCCATGCTGCCGTGGCGGGCGCGGCTGGCGATGGCGGCATCGATCTCGGTCTTCACCGCTTTCGGGCCCGAGGCACCGGCGCTGACACTGGCGATGTTGCCCGCTGAAGTGCTCGCCGGGCTGCTCGCCGGGTTGGCGCTGGCCCTCGCCTTTGCCGCAGCGCAAATGGCCGGCGAGGTCGCAGCGCAGATGATGGGGCTGGGTTTTGCCAGCTTTGCCGGGGCCGGGGGCAGTGTCTCGGTCATCGGCGGGCTGTTTTCGATGCTGATGTGGTGCGCCTTTCTCGCCAATGACGGTGTGGCCTGGCTGTTTGCGCAAGCCGTGGCGGGGCAGGGTGTGGCCATGACCAGCGCCGATGGGCTTGCCCATGCGGCGATATTTGGCGGCATGATGTTCGCCGGGGCCTTGCGATTGGCCTTGCCAGTGGTGGCGGTGTTGTTGCTGGGCAACCTTTTGGTAGCGGTGGCAACGCGATCGGCGCCGCAAATGGGGGCGATGGCGATCGGGCCGGCGGCGCTGCTCATCGGCTTTCTATGGGCGTTGCCGTTGTTGTTCGAAGCCTTGCTGGCGCGCGCGCTGGTAACGCTCAACGCGGCGCAAGGGCTGGTTTGATGGCCGAAGGCGGTGACCGTACCGAAGCCCCGACCGCCCGGCGGCGTGAGGAAGCGCGCGAGCAGGGCAATGTCTGGCAACCGCGCGAACTGGCGCCGGCGGCGGTGATCGCCACCGCAGCGCTGGTCGTGCCCGCCGCCGGGCCGTGGTTGTGGCAGGGGCTGGCCGTGTTTCTGAAAGAAGCGCTGCAAGCTGATGCGCTGCCGTTCGACACCGGGGATAGCGTTGTTGTCGGGCTGGTGCGGCGCCTGCCGATCGGCATGCCGCTGGTGCTGGCGGCGGCGATTGCCGTGGTGACAACGCTGGTTGCGCTGGTCACCACGCGCAATGTGACGCTTGCCAGTCTCGCGCCGAAATGGTCGCGGATCAGCCCGCTCGGCGGGTTGCAAAGGCTGTTTTCGGCAAGCGGGGCCGCTGGCGCCTTGACCGCGATACTCAAATTATCGGCAATCGCGGCGCTGGCGCTGGCCATCATCCCGCCGTTGCTGCCCAGGCTGGCCAATATCGGTGACGATGCCGGCGCCCTGGGGGTGATCGGCAGCGCGATTGCGCGCTTGTTCGGTGCAGCAGCGCTGCTGCTCGTGGCAATTGCGGCCATCGATGGCGTGATCAGCTTCATGTTGCGCGAGATGAAGCTGATGATGACCCGCGATGAAGTGAAGCGCGAAAGCCGCCAGAATGATGGCGCGCCCGAGGTCAAGGCCGCGCTGCGCCGGGCGCAAATGGCGGCAGCGACGCGGCGCATGAAGTCCAGCCTCGCCGATGCGGCGGTGGTGGTGGTCAATCCGGTGCATTTTGCCGTGGCGCTGCGCTATCGCCCGGGTGAGGATATGGCGCCGATCGTGGTTGAAAAGGGCCGGCTGGACATGGCGCAGGCGATCATTGCGGCGGCGCACGAATTGAAACTTCCGGTCATTCGCACCCCGCGCCTCGCCCGCGCGCTGTTTTTTTCAGCGCGGCGCGGAGACCCGGTGCGCGAGGAATTGTTCACCGCCGTAGCAACGATCCTGGCGTTCGTGATGCGTTTTGACGATCCGGCGGGCGAAGCGGCGCCGGCGGTGTTCGTGCCGCCCGATTTCGATTTTGATGAACTGGGCGCGCGGCGCAAGCCCGGCGCGCCCTTGCCGTTATAGGTGTATCATGGCTTCGATTCTCTCCGCTCTGGGCGCCGGTACCGGTATCGACACCCGCCTGCTCATCGACCAGCTTGTCGCGGCCGAGCGATCGGCCAAGACGGCGCCGCTGACGACCAAGGCGACCAGCCTCGATTCGCGAATTTCGGCGCTGGGGCAGGTGAGATCGGCCCTGCAGGGCATCGCCAGCTCGCTCGATGCCCGCGTCAAAAGCGGCGCACTCGGGCTTGTGCCAACCAGCAGCGATGCTGCCGCCATCAGCATCGAGCGGCTTGGCAACGGGCCGGCGGCGGCTTTTTCGAACGCGATTGTCGTCAACCGCCTGGCCGCCAGCCAATTGCTGACGGCACCGCCGCTCAGCGATGCCGCTGCGCCGGTTGGCCAGGGTGCGCTGACCATCGCCTTTGGCGCGCGCACCGACCTTGGTGGCGGCGAATTCTCGTTCAATGGCGGGGCGGCAGCGCCGGTTGATATCGTCATCGATGCCAGCAACAACAGCCTTGCCGGGTTGCGCGATGCCATCAATCGCAGCGGCGCCGGGGTCACCGCCAGCATCATCAGCAACGCCAACAGCGCCTCGCTCAGCCTGCGCGGCAGCGACGGCGCCGAACGGGCCTTCATCATCAGCGCCGCACCCGACAGCGGCGACCCGGGGCTGTCGCGCTTTGCCTATACGCCGGGCAATCGCGCGCTCAACCTTGCGGCGCCGGCGGCCGATGCCGATCTGAGCGTCGATGGCGTCGCGGTGCAGCGCAGCAGCAACATCATCGATGATCTGGTCAGCGGCGCGCGGATCACGCTGAAAAAGGCCGATGTCGCGGCGAGCGCCCGGGTTTCGGCAGCGCGCAGTGCCAGCGATATCGGCGCGACACTGGGTGATTTTGCCACGACATTGACCGCGATGCGATCGGTTATCGGTGATTTTCGCCGCGGTGCGACCGATACCGACGGCCCGGCCGCGCTGGCCAATGATCCGACCGCGCGTGCCATCGACCAGCGCATCGCCGGGCTGGTGACGGCGCGGTTCACGACAACCAATGGCCTGACCCTGCGCGATGTCGGGCTGAGCGTGGCGCGCGACGGCACGATTTCTTACGATGCGGCGCGATTTGCCGCGCTGCCGGCGTCGCGCTTGGCCGATGCCGAAGCCTTGCTCACCGCCTTGTCGGCGCCATCGCTGTCAACCCAGCCCAATCGTTTGCAGTCGATCGGGGCGCTGGCTGGCCCGGCAGCCGGCGGCCTGACCCGGCAACGTGCCGCCGTGACGAGCGACCTTGCCAAGGTTGACGTGCGGCTTGCCACCTACCGCACGACATTGACCCGGCAATATGCCGCGATGGACCGGCTGGTGGCGGCATCACGTGCCGTTGGCGCGCAACTCGATCAGCAGATCGCTGCCTGGGGCAAGCGCGACAGTTGACCGATCAACTGTTGCCGATCGGCACGATGTGCAAGCGCCGCATCTTTTCGATGAGCGTTGTGCGGTGCAGCCCGAGCAATTTTGCACTCGCCGCCACCGCGCCGCCCGATGCCGACAGCGCTGCGGTGATATAGGCGAGTTCAAGATCGGCAAGGATCGACTTCAGATCGACCGTGCCGGCGCTCAGCCGCTCGAGTGTTGGCGGTGGGGCGATCTCCAGCGTCGGGGCTTTGACAATCGGCCGCATCAAACGCGCCAGCATTTCGGCACAAATAATCTCACCCGCAAAATGCGCCTGCGCCCGCTCGACGAGGTTTTTAAGCTCGCGAATGTTGCCGGGCCAGGCCTGCGCCATCAATATGTCGATGGCGCCATGGTCGAACCGCACCGGGGCCGCGCCCGACTGGATGGCGAAATGCTGGAGCAGCAGCGGAATATCCTCCACTCTTTCGGCGAGCGCCGGCATCTCGATGCGCACCACATCGAGCCGATAGAGCAAGTCAGACCGGAAATTGCCGCGATCGATGGCGGCGAACAGATCAACGCTCGTTGCCGCGATCAACCGCACATCAACCGCTATCGGCAACATGCTGCCGACGCGTTCGACAATGCGGGTTTCCAACGCGCGTAGCAATTTGGCCTGCATTGCCAGTGCCATATCACCAACTTCATCGAGGAACAGCGTGCCGCCATGCGCAGCCTCGAACCTGCCGGCACGCGATTTGATGGCGCCGGTAAACGCCCCGGCCTCATGGCCGAACATCTCGCTTTCCAGCAGGTCGCCGGCAACCGCGGCGCAGTTCAGCGCGATATAGGGGCGGCTGGCGCGGCGGCTGCGCTGGTGCAGCAACTGTGCTGCGACATCCTTGCCCGATCCCGATGGGCCGGTGATAAGCACTGTCGCGGCTGAATCGGCGATTTTTTCAATCTCGGAACGAACACTGTCGATCGGCTTGCTCTTGCCGACAAGAGCGGGAAGTTGAATTTCCATTCGTGCGCGATGTTGTGGCATGTGTTCGTCCAATGCACGGTAAACGATTGATTAAATATTGAACCCGGGTGGACAAATCCTCCAAATCGTCCCAACAGTTTCAAACGTGTGCAGTTGTTAGCTTCGCAGGAAAGTATTACTAAAATGAAACTAGACTCGCATGCTGGAAGAAACAACAAAATCCATTTTGGAAATGATCTTGTGCCAATACGGTTGCATGCCGCGCAAAAAGGCTGGTTGAAACCGGGTCCGGGCTGGTCGGCCCAGCGCGAAGGCGATGTTGCCGATCAAGCGCTGGCGGTTGATGGCTGGCTGATCGAATGGCCCGCCACCCCGGAATTCGTTGCTGCCGCCTTGGCATCCGGCTTGCCGGTGGTGCTGGCAGCGGTTGACGAGGCGGATGCTGCATCGGAATCGGTGTCTGCGGCGCTGGTCGATGCTGCCGATGCTTATGTGCTGCCCGGCGATGATGCCGAAACTGTTGCTGCGGTAATCATGGCGACAGTGGCGCCGGTCGGTCTGCGCGTTGCTGACAGTACGTCGCAGATCATCAGCGCCTTGTCCGCCGATGCCAGTCGCATTGCCACGCAGTTGGCAGCGCTGGCGGAATTGCGGCAGGAAGCGACCGACCGCCAGCGCCCCATCGATGCAGCGCTGGTCCGGCGATTACTGCGGACACGGCGCGACCGGGCGCGATTTTTACCGTCTGACCTGTTTGCCGATCCGGCGTGGGACATGCTGCTCGACCTGATGGCAGCGCGGCTGGAAGGGCGTCAGGAGCCGGTTTCAAGCTTGTGCATTGCCGCCAATGTGCCGACGACCACGGCGCTGCGCTGGGTGCGCAGCCTGACCGATGCCGGTCTTATCGAGCGCGAGGCCGATCCTTTCGATGCGCGGCGCAGTCACGTCCGGCTGACCGATGCTGCCGCCGATGCCGTTCTGGGCTGGCTGCGGCTGTTTTCCGAGCAATTTGCGCTGCGCTGAACGGTTGCCGTTGGCTCAGTTTGTCGATGGCACAGCCGAACCGCTTACCGTGGCAAGCAGCGGCAGCACCGGCGCGAGGGCGCGATCGGGGGCTTCCTCCATGGGAAGATGGCCAATGCCGTCCAGAATCGTGACGCGGGCGTTGGGCAGCTGGCTGGCAAACCAGGCAGCGGAGCCGCCCGGGAACAACTGGTCCTCGCGACCCCAGACAATCCGCACCGGCATGGTCAGCCGTGCCAGCAGCGCGGTATCGTCCTGGCGCTTGTAGCCGGCAAAACGATCCATGGTGGCCGAGCGGTTGCCGGGATAACGCAACAACTCCCAATAGCGATCGACCGCAGCCGGTGTGACGATGCTTTGCACGCTGACCGATTGGTGCAGCGATTGTTCGATCATGCGGCGCGGCAGCACCGAAGCGAGCAGATCGCGCAGCATCGGGATGCGTGCGATGCGAAAGCCGATTGGCGGCGATGACTTGCCGGGTTCGGGCTGGCCAACGCTGTCAACCAGGATCAGCGCGGCGACCTTGTCGGGATGCGCTGCGGCATAATGCCAGGCCACGCCGCCGCCCATCGAATTGCCGGCGATGGCAAAGCGCGTCAAGCCAAGCTGGTCGACCAGCTTTTCGGTGACGCCGACATAGGCGGCCTGGGAATAGTCACGGCTTGGCACCGGTCCCGACAGGCCGTGCGCCGGCAGATCGAAGCTGATGATGCGATAGGTCGGGGACAACCGCGCCACCCAGGGCTCCCAGGTGTGCAGCGATGCGTTGGAACCATGGATGAGCACGACCGGAAATCCATCGCGCGGGCCTTCGTCGCGCATATGGATGACCGTGCCGGGCGCCACTTCGACATAGCGCGACGCCGGGCTGCCATATTTGGCGCGCAGCGTTTCAACGGGAATATCGGGCACCTGGAAGACAAGCAGCAGGCCGCCGACCAGCGCGACGACCACGCCCAGCGTAAGGGCGATGCGCCGCACCCAACGGGCTTTGGGCCTGGCCATCAGATGCGCTCGATCCGGAGTGGCAGGCCATCTTTGGGCTTGGGAATCGGGAACATCGAAAATTCACCGCGATAGCTGTCGGCATGGACGATGCGATTTTCGGCAAGCAGGTGGAAAAAGAAGGACTTGACCTGCATATAGGCAAAGTGCAGCCCAAGGCACATATGGCCGCCGCCGCCAAAGGGCACCCAGGCATATTTGTGCCGGCCCTTGGAATTTTCCGCCGTGAAGCGCAGCGGGTCAAAGCGTTCGGGATCGGGCCAGACATCGGGCAGGCGATGGGTCATCATCGGGTTGATCCCGACATGGCTGCCCGCCGGGATGTGATGGTTCATGAACACGAAATCCTTCAATGCCCGGCGTGGCATCGATGGTACCGGCGGGATCAGCCGCAGCGATTCCTTCATCACCATTTCGATGACATCGAGATCGCCGAGCGTTTCATAGGTCAACGGACCGCCGGTCTTGGCTTTTACAGCGTTGATCTGGTCGCGGATGCGATCCTGCCATTCGGGATAGGCACCAAGAAAATGCACCACCGACGAAATCGATGATGTTGTCGTGTCATGCGCTGCCATCATCAGGAAGTTCATGTGATCGATGATCGACTGGTCGCTGAGCTGCACGCCATCGTCATCGGTGGTGTTGCAGATCTGGGTGAAAATATCGGTGCCTGCCTTGCCGCGGCGGCCGGGGATTTCCTTGCCGAAGAACGCACTCATGAAAGCGCGGCCCTTCATGCCGCGGCGCATTTGCGTGAGCGGCAGCGGTTTGCGGATCGGGGCGACCGAGGCCATCACCATATCGACAAAGGCCTGGTTGATCTTTTTCGCATCCGGCCCCCAGGGCACGCCCAGAAACGATGCGGCAGCGAGATCGAGCGTCAACGCCTTGATGGCGGGATAGAATTTGAATTCGGGCGCGCCCGGCCAGCCGGCGATGCCACGCGCGATGCCGCTGTTCAGTTCGCCGAGATAATGCTTCATCGGCGCTTCCTTGAACGCCACCGATAACGCTTTGCGGTGGATGCGATGTTCGTCGAAATCCATGAGCATCAGGCCGTGCGGAAACAGATTTTCGAGCACCGGGTTCCAGCCCAGGCTTGAGGAGAAAATCTTGTCCTTGTTGAACAGCACCAGCTCATTGGCTTCCGGGCCGATCAGCGACACGCCCCAGCCGCCAAAATCCTGCCGGCGAAACACCCGGCCATAATCGTCGAGCATTTCCTGCGAGCGGCCAAGCGGGTCCTTGAGGAATTTGATCGTGCGCAGCATCTGGATTTTGGCCGGCTGCATCCCGGGCAAATGCTTCAAATCGTCGAACGTGGGTTCGGGCAGATCAACGGGAATGAAGGCGTTGGCCTTGCTCGGGGCGTTCATGCGGCGATCTCCTGAATACGGAGCGGTGATACGCAAATTCGCCGGGCGACACAATGGTCCCCGGGGTGGCTGCCATTCGACTGTTACCGCTGGTCAATCGCGCGTTTCGGCCAAATCGTCGCCGGGCTTTCTTGTCGGCGCATCCCCGCTTATGACGGCATTGTGGAGCAGGATCTTCTTCTGGCCGGCGGCGGCCTCGCCAATGGGTTGATCGCCTTGCGGTTGGCGCAATTGCGCCCCGACGTGCGCGTGACGCTGGTCGAATCGGGCGCAACCATTGGCGGCAACCATACCTGGTCATCCTTCACCAACGACCTGACCGCAGAACAGCGCGTGTGGACGGCACCGCTTTTTGAACACCGCTGGGACAATTACGAAGTGCGCTTTCCGCGGCTCCAGCGTCGGCTCGATTCGGGCTATGGCAGCGCCACTTCAGACCGACTTGCTGCCGAAATCGCACGGGTCGTGCCGCCACAGCGCCTGCTGACGGCGATGCCGGTCGTGGCGCTGACCCCGACCAGCGTGACGCTTGCTGACCAGCGCGTGCTCACCGCTGCCGCCGTGATCGATGGCCGTGGGCAGGGGCCGACCAAGGCGCTTGACCTGCGCTGGCAGAAGTTTCTGGGGCTGGAGGTCGAACTTGCGGCACCGCACGGGTTGACCGGGCCGATCATCATGGATGCAACGGTTCCGCAACTCGATGGCTATCGTTTTGTTTACACCTTGCCGTTCGGGCCGACCCGGGTGTTGATCGAGGATACGTATTTCAGCGATGGCAATGATCTGTCGCCCGATCTGCTGCGGCGTCACCTTTTCGATTATGCCGCCGCGCAGGGCTGGACGATCACTGCGACGTATCGCGAAGAATTCGGCATCCTGCCGCTCGGGATCGGCGGCGACATCAATGCCTTTTGGGATGAAGGCGAGGCCGGCGTGCCGCGGGTCGGCCTGCGCTCGGGCATGTTCCATCCGGTAACCGGCTATAGTTTTCCCGACGCCGTGCAGATTGCCGATCTTGTCGCGGCACTGCCGGTGCTTGATGCCGCGACAATCTATCGCGCGGTCCGCGATCACAGTGTGCGCGCCTGGAAAGCCCGGGGGATGTACCGGCTGCTCAACCGGATGTTGTTTCTCGCCGCGCTGCCTGACGAACGCTATCGCGTCCTTGAACGCTTTTACGAACATGATGAAGCGTTGGTGGGGCGCTTTTATGCAGCCAGACCAGTGCTGCGAGATTGGCAGAAAATATTGAGTGGCAAGCCGCCATTGCCAGTGATCCGGGCGATGACGACCTTGATAAAATATGAAATGGGGCTTTGACGACGAGACTGGCCTGACGGCCCTGCGACACATTCGGCTTTGAACTCGCGGTGCGAACGGTTTAACGCGGCATCCATGGAAAATCAGCGAAAAACCGCAATCGTGATTGGCGCCGGCATCGGTGGCATTGCCTGTGCCATGCGCCTGCAGAGCCTGGGCTTCAACACACGCATCGTCGAGGCGCTCGATTCCCCCGGTGGCCGGGCGTATGTCAGACGGGCAGAGGGTTTTACCTTCGATATGGGGCCGACGGTGCTGACGGTGCCGCACCTGATCGAAGAACTTTTCACGCTCGAACAGGACCAGGCAATGCTCGGCGAGCCGGATTTCCCGGCGCATGTGCTCGGCGATGACAAGCGGATATTATCGGGGATCAGCGGCGGAACGAATACCAGCCGCTATGTCGAGATCATTCCGATCCTGCCATTTTACCGCATCTATTTCGATGACGACACATTCTTCGATTATGACGCTGATCCGGTGCGGGTGCGCGAACAGATTGCACGCCTGGCGCCCGAAGATTTGCAGGGCTATGAAGATTTTCACGAAGCGGCCCGGGCGATCTTCAACCGGGGATTCCTTGAACTTGGCTACACATATTTCGGCAACGTCGGCCAGATGCTCGGCGTCGTCCCTGATCTGTTGAAACTGGGCGCGGTGCAGCCGTTATTTTCGTTGATCAAGAAATACTTCAAATCGGACAAGATGCGGCAGGTCTTCAGTTTTGAGCCCTTGCTGGTCGGCGGCAACCCGATGAAGGTGCCGGCGATCTATGCGATGATCCATTTTGTCGAAAAAACCTGGGGTATTCACTATGCCCGCGGCGGCACCGGCGCACTGGTTGCAGCGATGGTTAAAAAGCTGGAGGAAATAGGCGGGGTTTTGCAGTTGAACGCCCCGGTCGCGTCGATCGACGTGATCAAGCGCGGCGGCAAGCGCGTGGCCACCGGTGTGACGCTGAAATCGGGCGAGGTGATCGCTGCCGATGTGGTGGTTTCCAACGCCGATTATGCAACGACCTATATGCGGCTGATCGACAAGGCGCATCGCCGGATCAACCGCGATTTTGTGGTGAAGTTCCGCAAACAGTCGATGTCGTTGATGGTGATTTATTTCGGGTATAAAAAAGCCGAAGGCGATCCGGATTTGCAGCATCACAACATCATTCTGGGCCCACGTTATGAAGAACTGCTGACCGATATTTTCGACCGCAAGATATTGGGCCCCGATTTTTCACAATATCTGCACATCCCGACGCTGACCGATGCCAGTATGGCGCCCGAGGGACATCATGCGGCGTACACGCTGATTCCGGTGCCCAACAACCAGAGCGACCTTGATTGGAGCAAGATCGGCGAAGGTTTCAAGGATGTTGTCCTCACCTTCCTTGAAGAGCGCGGCTATATCCCCAATTTGAAGGAACGACTGGTTTATCAAAGTTTTGTGACGCCGGACTATTTCGAGCACACACTCGGCTCTTACCTTGGCAATGGTTTCGGGGTGGAGCCGGTACTGACCCAGACGGCGTTTTTCCGCCCGCATAACCACAGCGAGGACGTGTCGAACCTCTATCTCGTTGGCCAAAGCACCCAGCCGGGCGGCGGCACCCCATCGGTGATGATGTCGGCAAAAATGACGGCACGCGAGATTGCCAAAGATTTCGACATTGCGGCGGCAGTGGTCAACGGGGTGCCCGGCCGCGTTGCGGCATGATGATCTCGGCCGCTAGAGCTTGACCCCTATTGAGCCGCGAGGGAGAGAGGTCGCATGACCGACATTCTCGCCAATGCCCGTTCCGCAATCGCTCGCGGCTCCAAGAGCTTTGCCATGGCGTCGCAGCTTTTCGACCCCGTTACGCGTGATCGGGCGATGCTGCTCTATGCCTGGTGCCGCCACACCGATGACGTGATCGATGGCCAGGTGCTGGGGCAGGGGCGCAACGACGATCTGCGGCCGCCGGCGGAACGCCTCGCCGAAGTCGAGCGGTTGACCGAAATGGCCCTTGCCGGGCAGCCAACGGGCGATCCTGCGTATGAAGCGCTGGCGCAGGTTTGCCGCGAAACCAACATGCCGCCGCAATTCCCGCGCGATCTTGTTCATGGCTTTCGCATCGACATGGAGGAACGGCCGTTCCGCACCTTCGACGATACCCTCACCTATTGCTATCATGTGGCGGGATGCGTCGGCGTGATGATGGCGATTGTCATGGGCGTCGACCCCAGGGATCGCGCCACGCTCGACCGCGCGTCGGACCTCGGCATCGCCTTCCAGCTCAACAACATCGCCCGCGACATCATCGAGGATGCGATGAACTCGCGGCGCTACATCCCCGATGACTGGCTGGCCAATGTCGGCCTGTCGCCCACCACTTTCGCCGTCCCCGCCCAGCGGCGCCAGCTGTTCCGCCTGCTCATCCGCCTCGTCGACCAGGCCGAGGAATATGAGCTTTCCGCCCGCCACGGCACGCCCGCCCTTCGCAACCGCGCCGCCTGGGCGGTGCTGGCCGCCGCCAGCATCTATGGCGGCATCGGCCGCAAGCTCCGCAAGGCCGGCCCCGAAGCGCTGGAATCGCGGATGCGCACGACGCTGCCCGAGAAGCTGCAGGCGGTGAGCCTCGCCGCTAGCCAGACGCTGGTCCGCAAGCAACGCTGGTCGGGCGATCATGACCGCTCAGGGCTGTGGACGATGCCGGAGCAGGCCCAGGGCGGATTGCCCAAGGGTTGAATC
>JBBQMB010000061.1:0-15480 GCA_038328515.1 Sphingomonadales bacterium | reverse complement strand
CCCCCCACCCGGGCCGCGCGTCCCGAGCGCCTCTTGCCTCGCCCCTCAGGGAAGGAGGGGTTTCACTGCGTCGATCAGGCCCCATGCCAGTGCGGTGCTAGCCGGAACGCGGGCCATCGACAGCGCCATATACGCCAGGCGGTGGCGGCCGATGCGGGCGGTGATGCTGGCGGTGCCGCCGGCGCCGGGGATGAGGCCGTATTTCAATTCGGGGAGCTGGAACCACGCGGCTCTGGTGGCGGTGACGTGGTGGCCAAAGGCGGCAATTTCGGCACCGGCACCAATCGCGGCGCCTTGCACATGCACTGAAAGGCGGGGGGCAAGGCGGGCGAGGCGGGTGGCGGGGAGGCGCAAGGAGCGCAGCCAGTGCGCGGTGGCGGGGTCGCTGACCTGGCCGAATTCAGCGACCGCGCCGCCGCTGGAAAAGGCGCGGCCCTGGGCACTGAGGTGCACTGGCCCGGTGGTGGCGAGCGCCAGATCGAGCGCTTCGCACAGCGCATCGCGCATATGGGTGCCGATGGCGTTGTGCTGGGCCGGGTCGGTGAGGGTGAGGCGCAGGGTTTCGCCGTTGGTGTCGATGCTCAGCGGCGGTTCGGCGGGGGTGAGTGGCGGCAAAATAGCGGCATTGGCTTGCCAGTGGCGGAATTCCGGGCCGTGCTGGAGGGTGGCATAGGCGAGGCTTTCACAGGCCAGCGTATCGGCAAACGACAGGTTTTGGGTGGCGCGGAGCAGTTGCACGAGCACCATGGCGGCGATGGGTGTGCGGGCGATGCTGGCCAGCAGGCGCGCAAGTTCGCTTGAATCGCTGATGATGACGTCGCAACCACGCGCCTGGGCGGGGGTTGCGGGGCCGATGGCGATGACCGGGCATGGCAGGCCGCGCAGCCAGCCGGCGTTGCGCTGTGTGATCGCGGTGCTGTGAACGGCCAGTGCCGGGGTGTCGCTGTCGGGTCCAAAGGCTTCGGGTGGCGGTTGTGCGGCGATCAGCCGGGCCAGCGCGGCCCGGTCGAGCAGTTCATTTGCCGGCATGGGCGGCGACGATACCCAGAAACGGCGGGCGCTCGCCGCCGCCATCGACGGTCAGCGCTTCGCCGTTGATGTAGCTGGCAAGGTCGGAAGCGAGAAACAGCGCGGCGTTGGCAATGTCCTGCCCGGTGCCCAGCCGCTTGGCGGGCAGGCTGGCGGCAAGCGCGGCGCGCGCGGCAGCCGAACCATAAGTCACATCGGCGGTTTCGGTTTCGATCAAGCCGGCGATGATGGCGTTGACGCGGATCGCGGGCGCCCATTCCTGCGCGAGGCTTCGCGTCAGGCCGAGCAACCCGGCCTTGGCAGCGGCATAAACCGCGGTGCCGGGCGAGGGGCGTACGGCCGAAACGCTGGCGATGTTGATTATGCTGCCGCCGGCGGGGATCCAGCGATGCGCGGCGCGGGCGACATGGATGGGGGCGAGCAGGTTGAGCGCGATGATTTTTTCGGAAAAACGCGGGGATGCGGTGGCGGCATCGGTGTGCGGCGCGCCGCCGGCGTTGTTGATCACCACGTCGATGCGCCCGGCCTGCGCGCCGATGGCGTCGATCATGGCGGTCACGGCATCGGCATCGCGGACGTCGCAAGGCATGAATTCGGCGGGCAGCGGACTGTCGGGCGGGGTGCGCCCACAGGTGAAGACGCGCGCCCCGGCACCAGCAAAGGCCGTGACGATATCGCGCCCGATGCCGCGGCTGCCGCCGGTGATGAAGATGATCTTGCCGTCGTAACGCATGTGCGCTTGCCTCCGGGGTTGCTGCGCGGTGTCTGCACAGGCTTTGGCGCGCTGACAAGAGACGACATTTAGAACATTGTGCCGAAAATCGGGACCGGCCCGCGCCCCGGTCCTGACTGCGCCTGAACGCACGACGTTCAGAGCGTCTTGACCGTCCGCCACACGCCGAGCGCCGCCAGCGCCAGGGTCAGATGCACCGCGAGCAAGGGCGGCCAGCCCATCAGGAAGATCAGGTTGTTGGCCAGCCCGCCCTTGAACGGCCCGCCGTCCATGGCCAGCCCGCGCGTGCCGAACAGCGCGTTGAACAAGGGCGGCACGCTGAACATCCAGGCGGTGATGAGCGCGGACCAGAAGAACACCCGGTGCCAGCGCGGCGCCAACCGGATGAACGGCCCGCCAAGGCCCCAGCCCATCAGCAACAGGCCATGGGTAATCGCCTCCATATGAACCATCCGCCAGGCGCGGGCATCGCCGGGGACATGCGCCGGGATGGCGGGGATGATCGGCCAGACGACAATCTGCCCGAGCAGCGCGACGAACCAGAACCAGCCGGTCAGCAGGGCAAAGGCGAAAAGCCCGATGCCGTTGAGGAACAACAGCGCGCGCAGGCGTTCGGGCATGACGAGCGGCGATGCGGTCATGCCGCCACCGGCACGGTTTCGCCCAGCCGCGCCATGTCGAGCCGGGTCAGATCGGCGCTGCCATCGGCATGCTGTTGCCACCAGGCAGTGACCCATTCGGGATCGGCGACATGGCGCGGATCATAACCGGGCAACAGGATGCGCAGCAGCCCCGGGGTCATCTGCGCAAACATGCGCAGCAACAGGCCATAAAGCGCCAGCCGCGACCGCCAGTTCGACCATAAGCCGTCCTCGATCATCAGCGCGCGATAGCCCATTCGGGTGCGCCGCATGATGTGGAGCGTAGCGAACAACAGCCCATGGACCCGCCACAGATAACGGCCATCGAGCGCTTTGAAGACATCGTAAGTCGCGCATTTATGTTCGATTTCTTCAACGAAATGCCACAGGATCAGCGATGACACGCCGGCATCACCGGCGCCGAACAAATAGGCGCGATCCTTGACGAGCATATGGCCGATAACCAGCGCCATGGCTTCAAAACCTTCGGCATAGGCGAGGTTGAAGGTGAACGAACGCTCGCGCGCAAAGCGCTGGTAATCAGCCTTCACCACGGCTTCGGTCCGCGGCACGGAGGCATAGCCCAGATCGGCGAGGCGTTTGTTGAACTGCTGGTGCTGGCGAAAATGCGTCGCCTCCTGGCCGATATACAGGTCGATTTCGGCGATCAGCGCCGCGTCGCTGGTCTTGCCGCGCGCCTGGCGCATCGTGTCGATGACATAGGGTTCGAGATAGGGCATCGCCAGCGATCCGGCGTTGACGACATGGCTGAATTCGGGCCGCGCCGGATTCCACAGCCCGGCCAGCGTTTCGGCGAAGCGGAATTTGACGCGGCGCACCGTCATGCGCTGCGCATCGTAACTTTCCGGATGTGCCATTCTCGGCCCCTTCCCCGCTATTGATATTTCACACAATAGTCTTGATGTGGATATTGTCAATAGTCGCCACTATGCTGGCGGCTGTGGAAAATGCATTGCCCCCCAAGCCGCCGCGGACGCGATTGTCACCCGACCAGCGTCGGGCGCAACTGGTCGATCACGCCATTGCCTGTTTTGCCGAGCACGGTATCGCCCGGGCGACGCAGGCGCAGATCGCGGCGCGCGCCGGGGTTTCGGTTTCGGCGGTCTATTCCTATTTTCGCACCCGGCCCGATCTGGTTGCTGCCGTTCTCGATACCGTGGCGGCAACGATTGCCGCGATGGTGACAGCGGCGATTGCTGCCCCCGGGCCGCCGGCGCAGCGGCTGTCCTATCTGGCACGCGAGACCGCCGACATGGCCGATAGCGCGCCGGATACGGTGCGCGTCTGGCTCGATTGGAGCAGCGGAGTCAGGGCCGATGTCTGGCCGCAGTTTCTGGTGTTGCAGAGCCGGTTGCAGGATCTGGTGGAAGCGGTGCTGGCCGGCAGCGACAGCGCCAGAACGCCCGTTACCCGCTCGGCGGCCCGGCTGTTTGTTGGCGGCGCCCATACGCTGGCGTTGATGCGGTTTGCCGATGTCGATGCAGCGGCGCAGCAATTGTTCATCGACCAGATGGTGGCGGGCGTCATGGCGGTAACCGCGCCGGTTGCCGCTGCGCCGCATTGCCCCTAGCATTGCCTAAAATGAACCCGATTCAGGGAGGGGCGATGACCGGACCGCAGCGGTATGGGCGCAGCGATGCCGAATTGGCGGTGCTGCCGATAGCGGCGGCGGCGCGGGCATTTGCCGGGCAGGTCGTGGTGATTTCGGGGGCTGGCACCGGCATTGGCCGGGCGTGTGCGCACTGGTTTGCCCGGCTGGGGGCCGATGTCGTGCTGTGTGGGCGCAATGCCGAGCGACTGGCAGCGGCGGGCGCCGCGGTGGCGGCGCATGGTGGCCGGGTGATGACCGAGGCGATGACGATCCGCGATCCCGAAGCGGTGGCGGTGCTGTTCGACCGCGTTTGGGCCGAATGGGGGCGGGTCGATGTGCTGGTCAACAATGCCGGCGGGCAGTTTCCGCAAAGCGCGATCGATTTTTCGGTCAAGGGCTGGAACGCCGTCATCGATACCAATCTCAACGGGCCGTTCTGGATGATGCAGGCGGCGGCGCGCGGCTGGCGTGACCATGGCCGCAGCGGGGCGATCATCAATGTCGTGGCCGGGGTGTCGCGCGGCATGCCCGGCGTGGCACACACCTGCGCCGCGCGCGCCGGGGTGATTCATCTGTCGAAAACCGTCGCGGTCGAATGGGCGCCGCTGGGGATTCGCGTCAATTGCGTCGCGCCGGGTGTCATCGCCAGCGAAGGCATGAACGCCTATCCGCCCGCAGTGCAGGCAGCGTTTGCCGGCACCAACACGATGAAACGCTTTGGCGAAGTCGAGGAAATTGCCGATGCCATCGTGTTCCTGGCCGGTGCCGGCTTCATGACCGGCGAAGTGCTGACCATCGATGGCGGCCAGCAACTGTGGGGCGACCAATGGACGATTCCGCGCCCGGATTATTTCGGCGGGCCGATGTGAGCGCCATCGATCTGACGCGGCTGATTCGCCCTGGTGATCGCATCGTCTGGGGGCAAGGCACCGGCGAGCCGACAACGTTGATCGAGGCGCTGCTGGCGCAGCGCGGTGCGCTGGGGGGCGTTTCGGCCTTTGTTGGTTCGGCGTTTTCCGATCTGTTGCAGCCCGACCATGCCGATCATGTCAGTTTCACCAGTATGGGGGCTTTGGGTGGCCTGTCTCGGCTGGCGCGGGCCGGCGTGCTGGGCATCATCCCCTGCCATGTCGGGCAGATCGGCGGGTTGATCGCCAGTGGCCGCATCGGTTGTGATGTTGCCATGGTGCAAGTCAGCGCCATGGGGCCGGGCGGCGGGCACAGCTATGGGTTGATCAATGATTATACCCAGGCTGCGGTGGCCAAGGCACGCGTCGTGATCGCCGAGGTGAACGACCAGGTGCCGTTCAGCGCCTGTGACGCGCTGCTGAAGCCCGAGCAGATCCATGTGACGGTGGCGACGTCGCGGTCGCTGGTCGAGCTGCTGGCGCCGCCGCCGGGGCCGGTCGAAAAGGCGATTGCGGCGCATGTCGGCGGCTTTATCGCCGATGGCAGCGTGTTGCAGATGGGCATCGGCAGCGTGCCCGATGCCGTGACCCGGTTGATCGGCGATCGCCGTGACCTTGGCGTCCATTCGGGGATGATCGGGGATGGCATCTGGCAGTTGATGGCGAGCGGCGTGGTCACCAATGCGCGCAAAGCGCTGTTGCCCGGGGTGACGGTGGCGGGCGCGCTGATCGGGTCGCGCGGGCTGTATGATTTTGCGCATCACAACCCGGCGCTGCGGTTGTGCGATGGGCGCTTCACGCACTCGGAAGCCGTGCTGGCGAGCATCGAGCGGCTGGTGACGATCAATTCGGCGCTGGAGGTCGATCTGACGGGGCAGGTCAATGCCGAAGCGACCGGGGCGGCTTATATGGGCGGCACGGGTGGGCAGGTCGATTATGTGCGCGGCGGGTCGCGGGCGCCGGGGGGGCATGCGTTGATCGTGCTGCCGGCGACGGCGCGCGGCGGTACGGTATCGCGGATTGTCGAGCAGCTTTGGGGGCCGGTGACGACGGCGCGCAGCGAGGTCGATGTCATTATCACCGAGCATGGCGCCGCCGATTTGCGCGGGGCAACGCTGGCGGAACGGGCGCGGCGGCTGGTGGCGATCGCCGATCCGGCTTTTCGCGATGGACTGGCAGAGGCGGCATGGCGCATCGCCAAACGGGGGTTTTGACGATGGAACGGCTCCATGATGTGACCTTTGAGGTGGTGGAGGGCGCCATCGCCATCATCACCATCGATCGCGCCGATGTGCGCAACGCGCTCGGCAAGGGGGTGCGTGACGGGCTGTTCGCGGCATGGGACCGGTTTGAGCACGACCCCCGCTTGCGAGTCGCAATCCTGACCGGGGCGGGCGACAGGGCCTTTTGCGCCGGGGGCGATTTGAAGGAGATGGCGGCGCTCAACCTGCAAGTGCCGCCGCCCGGCATGTTCCCGGTGCCGGGCGATAATATCACGCTGACCAAGCCCAGCATCGCTGCGGTCAATGGCGTGGCCTATGCCGGCGGCTGGTTGATTGCGCAGGCGTGTGACCTGTGTGTCGCCAGCGAGACGGCGCGCTTTGCCATTACCGAAGTCAAGGTCGGGCGGGGGGCGCCCTGGGCGGTGCCGCTGCTCCACATGATTCCGCAGCGGGTGATGCTGGAGATCTTGCTTACCGGCGCGCCGATCGATGCAGGCCGGGCCTATGAAATCGGGCTGGTCAACAAGGTGGTGGCGCCGGCGGATCTGCGCGAAGCGGCGCTGGCCATGGCGCGCGCTATCGTGGCCGGCGCGCCTCTATCCGTAACAGCCGCCAAGGCGATTGTGCGCATTGCCGCCGAAATGGGCCAGACCGAGGCGCTGGCGGCGGCGCGGACGGCGTTCGAGCCGGCGTATCTGAGCCAGGATGCCCAGGAAGGCCCGCGCGCCTTTGCCGAAAAACGTGCGCCCGTGTGGCGCGGCAAATAGCCGACCGTCGCCGGCGGTTTGCGCAGATAGCCGCTTTCCATATCCGCATTGTGCGAATAATTGCGATTTATCGTGGCTATATGCGTAATTTGCTTGCGGTTTTGCGACGTGATTGCTTTTAGTTGGTGGCGCGCCGTCGGGGCATGGCGCGCATGGCCAGGGAGCAAGCGCCGTGAGTATTAGCGCGTTGGGATATGTCGTCATTGCAGCGACCGATATTGCGGCCTGGACCGGCTTTGGCCGTGACGTCCTCGGCATGATGCCCGGGGCGGTGCGAGCCGATGGCGCGCTGGCGCTGCGGCTCGATGATCGGCCGTTTCGGCTGCTGGTCGAACCGGCGCCGGCCGATGCGTTCCGGGCAATCGGGCTCGAATGTGCCGATGCCGCGAGCTTTGCCCGGGTGCTGGCGGCGGTGACGGCGGCTGGCGTGGCGGTCACGCCGGGCGGCGCGGCGCTCGCCAAGAACCGCTGCGTTGCCGAACTGGCGACCTTTGCCGATCCGGCGGGCAACGCCATCGAACTATATCATGGCCGGATGACCGATTATGCGCCCTTTGTTTCGCAGGCCGGGGTAAGCGGGTTCCTGACCGGCAATCTGGGGATGGGGCATGCCGTGCTGCCGGCGCCGGCGCTGGGCGATGCCGTCGATTTCTATACCAACGTGCTCGGCTTCGGCGATACCGACCGGATCAGCGTGCCGGTCACCCCCGATCCCGATGGGCCGGCGATCACCGTGCGCTTCATGCATTGCAGCAACCCGCGTCACCACAGTGTTGCCCTCGCCGACATGCCGTCGCCATCGGGCGCCGTCCATATCATGGTCGAAGCGCTGACCATGGCGGATGTCGGCCGCGCTTATTACCGCGCCAAGGCCGCTGGCCACCATATTTCGGCAACGCTGGGCGAACATGCCAATGACCGGGTGTTTTCCTTTTATGTGCGGTCGCCCGGCGGTTTTGATGTCGAATTCGGCTGTGGTGGCTGGCAGCCCGATTGGGCGACCTATGTGCCGACGATCAGCACGATCGACAGCCTGTGGGGCCATGAATGGAATTTCGGGTGAAGCTGCCCCCCCCTCCCCGCAAGAGGGAGTGAGGCCCCCTGCGACATTGGGTAACAGCAATAGTTTCGTTTTCGATTGACGCTTTGCGTATTTTAGGCGATGATTTTTTACGAATTGCGCGGCTCGATATGGCTTGAGTCGGTGTCAATATCGAAAGGAACCCAATCGTGGCAACAGTGCGCGCGATCCGGACCCAGGCCGGCCCTACTCCCAGTGCAGAAGAATTGGTCGATCGCGCCCGCGCGATGATCCCGGTTCTGAAATCACGGGCGAAACAATGCATCGCCGATGTGAAAGTGCCCGACGAAAGCATCGCCGAGATGCAGGCTGCCGGGTTCTGGAAGATCCTCCAGCCCAAGCGCTGGGGCGGCTATGAAATGAACCCCAATGTGTTCTTCGATGTGCTCAAGCTCGTGTCGGAAGGCTGTATGTCGACCGGCTGGGTGCTCGGCGTCGTTGGCTGCCATCCCTATGAAATCGCGCTGATGCACGATCAGGCGCAGCGCGATGTCTGGGGCGAAGATGACAGTGTGCTGGTGTCATCATCCTATCAGCCGGTCGGCAAGGTCGAGCGCGTCGAAGGCGGCTTCACGCTGTCGGGGCGCTGGGGTTTTTCTTCGGGTTCGGAGCATTGCCAATGGGTGCTGCTCGGCTCGCTGATTCCGCCGGCCGAAGCGGGTGGCCCGCCTGAAATGCGCACCTTTTTGGTGCCGCGTGCTGATTATGCCATTGAAAAGACCTGGGACACCTTTGGCCTGCGGGGTACCGGCAGCCATGATATCGTCGTCGACAAGGTGTTTGTGCCGGATTATCGCACCCACAAGGCCAGCGATGGCTTCGCGTGCACCAATCCGGGCCAGGCTGAAAACGACGGGGCATTGTTCTCGCTGCCCTGGGCGCAGATTTTCCTGCGTTCGGTTTCGACCGCTGCCTTGGGTGGCACGCGTGCCGCGGTGAAGGCCGCCGTCGCCATTGCGCAAGATCGCGTATCGACCAACACCGGCAAGGCATCCAAGGCCGACCCGATCCTGATGGCGAGCATTGCCAAGGCCTATGCCCAGATGGAGGAGATGGAACTCGTCCTGCGACACAGTTTCGATGACATGATGGACGGTGCTGCGGCCGGCCGTCCGCTGACCCTCGAACGCCGGGCGATGAACCGTTATCACAGCTCGACCGTGGTGCGCCGCTGTGCCGATCTGGTCGGTGAAATGCTACCGCTGCTGGGTGGCCGGGCGATTTACATGAGCAGCCCGATTGTCCAGCCCTGGCTCGATATCAGCGCGGCACGGGCGCATGTGGCGAATGATCCCAACAACATGGCCACCGATGTCGTCGGCAGCCTGATGGGGCAGCCGCCGACATTCATGTTCATGTAGCAGCCCAGACCCGTGATAACGGGCGCTGCGGAAACTTTGGGGTGGAGATGGAATGGCCGAACTGAAATCCGCGACCTATAATGTGGCCGGCGGCCATGACATCTTCCTTCAGGAAACCGGCAACCCCGGCGGGCCAGTTGTGGTGTTCATCCATGGCAGCGGGCCGGGGGCATCGGGCGGGTCGAATTTCCGCCAGAATGTCGATGCTTTTGTGGGCGCCGGATATCGCGTCATCCTGCCCGATCTGATCGGCTATGGCGCGTCGTCAAAGCCGGTTGGCATCGATTACACGCTCGATCTGTTCACCGATACGCTGCACGAAGCGCTGCTGGCCCATGGGGTGACGCGCGCGACGTTGATCGGTAATTCGCTGGGCGGCGGCGTGGCGATCCAGATGACGCTCAACGCGCCGGACTTTGCCGAAAAACTCGTGCTGATGGCGCCGGGCGCGGTGGCCGAACAGGCGAGCTATTTCACCATGCCGGGCATCGCCAAGATGGTGTCGGGCTTTGGCGGGCCGGATTTCAACCTTGATGAACAGCGCCGGTTGATCGGCAATCTGCTGCATCCCGATTATGCCGACAAGATCCCCGAAAGCCTGGTTGCCGAACGCTTTGCCGTGGCGCGGACCCAGCCCAAGGATGTGCTGGCGCGGATGCGGACGCCGAACCTGGGGCTGCGGTTGCACGAACTCAAAATCCCGATTTTCGTGATGTGGGGGCTGAATGACGAATTTTGCCCGGAAAGCCATGCGCGGCTGTTTCTGGAAGCCTGTGATGATGTGCGGGTGATCACTTTTGCCCGGACGGGACATTGGGTGCAGGTTGAGCGCGCGGCTGAGTTCAATGCCTATGCGCTGGCGTTTCTGGCGGCATGAGGCGGACGCATCTTTCTGCCCCTCTCCCGCAAGCGGGAGAGGTAAGTGAGTAAGGCGGCGCTTTATGGCGAGGAGCTTTATCGCGCCTTGCGTGAGCGGCGCACCGTTGCGCCGCTGATTGCGCGTGATCCGTCGCTGACCATCGCCGATGCCTATGCGATTTCATTGGATGCGCTGGCGCGGCGGCAGGCCGATGGTGAACGGGTGGTCGGCAAGAAGATCGGCGTGACGTCAAAAGCCGTGCAGGACATGCTCGGCGTCCACCAGCCCGATTTCGGATTTCTTACCGACCGCATGTGGGTTGAGGGTGATATCGATATCGCCGCGCACGGCCTTATCCAGCCGCGTGCCGAGGCGGAAATTGCCTTTATTCTGAAATCGCAGCTGGTTGGCCCCGGGGTGACCGCCGCCGATGTGATTGCCGCAACCGCCAGTATCGCGCCGTGTTTCGAGATCGTCGACAGCCGTATTGCCGATTGGAAAATCGGCATCATCGATACCGTGGCGGACAATGCCTCGTGCGGGGTGTTTGTCATCGGCGAAGCGCGCGCCGATGCGGCGGCGCATGATCTGGCCGCGCTGCACGTGACCGTCACCAAAAACGGCGCGCCCTTGTCCGAAGGCTATGGCGCCGCGGTGCAGGGCTCGCCGGCGGCGGCGGTGGCCTGGCTGGCGAATACGCTGGGCGAATATGGTGTGACGCTCGATGCTGGCGACGTGATTCTGTCGGGTTCGCTGGTGCCACTGGCGCCGGCCGTGGCGGGCGATGTTTTTGAAATGGTGCTGCACGGTATCGGCGGCTGCACCGCGCGATTTGTTTGAGGGATTAGCAATTTGTCCAGACCTGTCGGCGCTGTCATCATCGGATCGGGCAATATCGGCACCGATCTGATGATCAAGATGCTCAAATATCCGCAGAACATGGAATTGCTCGCGGTGGTCGGCATCGATCCGGCCTCCGAAGGGCTGGCTATGGCGCGCGCGCGCGGCGTCGCGACGACGGCTGAAGGCATCGAAGGCCTGAAAAAGCTCGATTGTTATGCCCGCATCGGCATCGCATTTGATGCGACCTCGGCCTATGCGCACAAGCTGCATGACGCCGCGTTGCGCGCCGATGGCATCCAGATTGTCGATCTGACGCCCGCCGCCATAGGGCCGTTCACGGTGCCGACGGTCAACATGGCGGCCAATCTTGATCAGCCCAATCTCAACATGGTGACCTGTGGTGGCCAGGCGACGATCCCGATGGTGGCGGCCGTGTCACGAGTCGCCAAGGTGCATTATGCCGAAATCGTCGCGTCGGTGTCATCGCGTTCGGCGGGGCCGGGCACGCGGGCCAATATCGACGAATTCACCCGCACGACGGCGCGCGCCATCGAAGCGGTCGGCGGCGCGACGCATGGCAAGGCGATCATCATCCTTAACCCGGCCGAGCCGCCGATGATCATGCGCGATACGGTTTTCACCCTTTCGGACCATGCCGATGAAGCCGATATTCGCGCCTCGGTTGCGGCCATGGTCGCCGATGTGCAGAGCTATGTGCCGGGGTATCGGTTGAAGCAGGAAGTGCAGTTCGAACGCTTTGGCGACAACAACAAGTTGAAAATTCCCGGCATGGGCGAGTTTTCCGGGCTGAAAACTGCGATCTATCTCGAAGTGGAAGGCGCTGGCGATTATCTGCCGTCTTATTCGGGCAATCTCGACATCATGACGGCGGCGGCCAAGGCAACGGGCGAGTTGCTCGCGGCGCGGCGCATGGCGGCCTGAGCGATGGCCGAAATTTCGCTTTATCGCCCCTACCCTGCCGCCGATGTGCCGGCGTGGGACAGGGAAACCGATGTGGCTATCATCGGCTTTGGCGCGACGGGGGCCTGTGCGGCAATCGAGGCTGCGCAAGCGGGCGCGCGGGTCATGCTGTTCGAGCGAAATTCGGGCAGTGGCGGCGCTTCGGGGCTGTCGGGCGGCGAAATCTATCTGGGTGGCAATGGCGGCACCGAAGTGCAGCGGGCGGCGGGCTTTACCGATACGACCGAGGATTTTGCTGCCTATCTGAAAGCCGCCGGCGGGCCGTGTGCCGATGACGCCAAATGCGATGCCTATGCGGCGGGTGCGCTCGAGCACTTCGCCTGGTTGAAGGCGCAGGGCGTGCCGTATCGCGGCAATTATCTGCCCGGCAAGATCATCGAACCAACGGGTGATGACACGCTGATCTGGTCGGGCAGCGAGGCGGCAACGCCATTCCGGCTGCTCGCCAAGCCGGCGCCGCGCGGCCATGTCATCCAGCACATGGGCTGGGGCGGCGGGCGGCCGCTCGTTGATATATTGGAAAAACGCGCGCGTGATCTGGGCGTCGAAGTGGTTGTCGACGCCCGCGCGCTGGCGCTGGTGCAGGATGGCGAGCGCATTGTCGGGGTCATCATGCGGATCGATAATGCGCCGGTTTTCGTCAAGGCCGGCGCGGTGGTGCTCGCCACCGGCGGCTTTGTCATGAACGAGGCGATGCGCCGCAAATATGCGCCGCAGACGTTTCGCATCAACAGCCCGATCGGCGACAAGGATGACGGCACCGGCATCGAAATGGGCGTTTCGGCTGGCGGTGACGCGATCCATATGGACCAGTTTTTCACCACCTGCCCGTGGACGATTCCCGAAAGCCACGCGCACGGCGTGTTCGTCAACGAAAAGGGCCAGCGCTTCATCAACGAAGATTGCTACCATGGCCGGGTCAGCCGGACGATGGTCGACCAGCCGGGGCGCTGTGTCTATCTGCTGCTCGATTCGGCGCATTATCAGCAGGCGCCCGAATTCGCCGGCATCACGATTGCCGCCACTGGCAATGATTGGGCCGAAGTCGAGGGCGAACTGGGGATGCAGCCCGGCACGCTGACCCCGACGATGGATTTTTATAACGCCCATGCCCGCGAGGGCCGCGACCCGTTGTTCGACAAGCAGCCGCCGATATTGGTGCCGCTGGATCAAGGGCCGTTCATCGCGCTCGAACTGAATTTTGAAACCAGCTATTTTTCGTTCTTCACGCTCGGCGGCCTGAAAACCTCGGCCAATGCCGAAGTGCTGACGCGCGACGGGGTGCCGATTCCGGGGTTGTTTGCGGCGGGGCGCTGCACCTCGGGTCTGCCAGCGTGGGGCCATGGCTATAGCAGCGGGCTCAGCCTCGCCGATTGCACCTTTTTTGGCCGCGCGGCCGGGCGAAATGCGGCGCATGGTTGAAATTGTCACTGCCGATTTGCTGGCCCGGGCGCGCGCAGCCACGGGGCTCGATGATTTTGGTGATGACTGGTTTCTGGTGCCGCTCGAAAAGCTCGTCGCCAGCATCAATGCCGAGGCCGGGCTAAGCCACGATGGCGGCCATATCGACCGCATCGTCTATGCGCTGATGGACCGGTTGGTGGTGACCGATCTCATCCGCCGCCGCCCCGAGATTCTGGACGAAGAAATCACGGTCGCCGCCGCCATCATCGGCCTGCCGCGCACTGGCAGCACGATGCTGCACCGCTTGCTGGCCAGCCTGCCGGGGATGACTTCGCCGATGTGGTGGGAGGTGACGTTTCCGCTGCCGCTGCCTGGCGAAGCGCCCGGCGATGCCAGCCCGCGTCACGCGCTGGCGAAAGCGACGGTGCAGGATTTTCTGGCGGCGTGGCCGAATTTTGAAAGCATCGATCCGATTGACGCGATGGAAGTCGCCGAGGAAGTCATCCTGCTCGACAAGAGCTTTTTGTCGACGACCTATGATTCGATGCTCAACGTGCCGGGCTATGGCTTCTGGCAGGCCGAGCAGGACCATGAAGCCGCCTATCGCGAGCTGAAAATCTGGTTGCAGGTCATTCAGAGCCAGACGCCCGAGCGGCACGGCAAGCGCTGGATCTTGAAGACGCCGCACCATCTGCTTGGCGGCCTATCGGGGTTGCTGGCGGTGTTTCCCGAAGCGAAGCTGGTGATGACGCATCGCGATGTCGCGCAGGTGCTGCCGAGCTATTGCAGCATGTGCGAATCGATGACGGTGGCGCAATCGGGGGCCTATGATCGCGCCGCGCAGGGGGCGCATTGGTCGCGGCGTTTCGCCGATGGCTTGCGGCGGTTGATGGCGGTGCGCGCCACCCTGCCCGCTGATCGCTTCATCGATGTTCATTATCAGGATACCGTCACCGACCCCATCGGCACCGGCGCGCGCGTGCTGGCGGCGATGGGGGTGGTGCCGACGCCGGCTGACGCAGCGGCGATGGCGGCGTGCGTGGCCGGCAATGCCCGCGAAAAGCGCCCGGCGCACCGCTATGCGGCGGCGGATTTCGGGCTGGACGATGCCGGTATTGCCCGGGATTTCGCCTTTTATACAAAAACATATCTGCAAGGGGAGACGCCAACATGATCCTGAAAAACAAGGTTGTAATAATCACCGGCGCTGGACCGGGCATGGGGCAGGCGATGTGCCGTGGGGCCGCGCTTGAGGGCGCCAAAGTTGCGGTTTCGGCGCGCAGTGTCGCGGCCATCGAAGCGATTGTGGCCGATATCAAGGCGGCCGGCGGCGAGGCGATTGCGGTGCCCACCGATGTGTCGGACACGGCGCAATGCAAGGCGCTCGCGGCGGCCACGCTAGCGGCGTTCGGGCGCATCGATGGGCTGGTGAATTCGGCCTATTTTCACCCGCCCTGGGCCGATCTTGAGGTTGCGGAAATCGATGATGTGGCGGCGGCGTTCAACGTCAATGCGCTGGGGGGTTTGCGGATGGCGCAGGCGGTGATTCCGCAGATGCGGGCGCAAAAGTCGGGCTCGATCGTCAATATCTCGACGCTGGCGACAAGGAAGCCGCATCGTGGTGAGGGCGGCTATGCCATGGCCAAAGCTGGCCTGGCGCATATGACGCGCCACATGGCGGTGGAGCTTTCGGGCAGCGGTATTCGCATGAACACGGCGCTGATGGGCTGGATGGCGGGCGCGCCACTGGATGGCTATTTCGCCAGCATGGGGGCGGCCGGCGAGGCCTTCAAAAAACAGCGCGAGAGCGAAATTCCGGTCGGCCATATTCCGCCCGACAAGGATTGCGCCAAGGCGGTGTATTTCCTGCTGTCGGACTATGCCAGCGAAGTGACCGGCGCGGCGCTTGATGTGAACGGCGGGGATTGGGTGGCGCCATGACCGCGGCGGCGGCTTGGGCTGATTTTTGCGCAAAATTGGCCAAGGCGGGCGATGTCGTTCTCGCCGCCGATGTGCCCGCCGATGCGTTGGTGCAGGC
>JBBQMB010000060.1:0-15495 GCA_038328515.1 Sphingomonadales bacterium | reverse complement strand
TGTTCAACGGTATCGATACCGGAGCGGCACAAACCGGTTTCACCGTCCAGACGGTGACCCTCGCCAACGGTGAAACCATCACCCTGGGGTAACGCGGTCTGCCACCTGCCGATGGCCCCGGGCGCACGTCGTCCGGGGCCTGATCGTTTGAAGGGATCTGCCATGATGTGGCGCTTCGCCTTGCTGTTGCTCGCCTGCCTTGCCACGTTCGGTTCAGCAAACGCGGCGCCGGCCACGCTTGGCGTTACCGGCACGCGCTTTGTGCTCACCACTGGCGATGGCCGCAGCCTTGATTCGGCGGCGTTGATCGGGGCGGTGTTCGACATGGTCACTCCCGATGGAGTCATGGCGCGGGTTCGCATCGATGCCATCAGCGCGGCGGCCGAGGCGCCCGATGTCACCCTCCACCAGTTGAGCGTCGAAGCTGCGCCCGGCCAATGGTCGTCGCTGTGCGAGCCCGATGCAAAAGGGCGCAGCGCTGGCTTTCCAATACGCGGCCGCTGGGAAAACCGACGCTTTGTTGCCGATGCCGGAGCGTGGTTCCTCACCTGCACATCGGGGTCGCAGGCCAAATGCCGGCTGTGGGGGTTCGACCCCTGGGGCAGCGACCCGGCGCGCAGCCCGTTGCGCCCATTGTACGAAGCGTGTCAGCACATGGTGCGCGCCGATTATGATGGCAGCGGCGTCGCCCATACGCGGGACGGCACCGCCATCGACGGCTGGGGCGATATCGGCAGCGAACGGCCCGAAAGCCTGAACGACCCGCTGTTCGCCTTTGAAGCCGGGTGGGGGCCCGATGGCGCGGTGTGCGTCGCGCGCACCCGCTGGCCCGAACTGCTGCCAACCAGCGTGTTGCTCGCCAGCCGGCCGCAGTTGCGCGGCAACCCCTGCGATGAAGCCGAGGCGCGGCGGCGCGGCGCGGTGTTGTTCAACCGGTCAAAACTGCGCCCCTGACGCACGGCACGCTTCCCCCGGGGCCCGCGCGACAGGCGGGGCGTCTGATTTTGCACATGTTGCACCCGATGCGGCGGCGGCGCATGGTCCGACAGCAGCAACACGGGACGCAACATCATGAACGATCTGGCCGGCAAGACCGCCTTTGTAACCGGCGCCGCCTCGGGCATCGGGCTGGGCATCGCCACCGCGCTGGCGCAGGCCGGGGTCAAGGTGATGCTCTGCGATATCGAAACCGCCGCGCTCGAAACCGCTGTTGCAGCGCTCAAGGCCAGCAATGCCGATGTTGATGGCGTTGTCGCCGATGTGTCGTTGAAGGCACAACTGCAGGCCGCCGCCGATGCCACCGTCGCGCGCTATGGCAAGGTCCATATCCTCGTCAACAATGCCGGCGTCGGCGGTGGCGGCGGCTATGGCGAATGGAATGATGCCAGCTGGGACTGGACCATCGGCGTCAATCTGATGAGCGTTATCTGGGGCATCGAAATTTTCGGGCCATTGCTCGAAGCCCATGGCGAAGGCGGGCAGATCGTTTCCACCGCCTCGATGGCCGGGCTCATCGCCGCTGTCGCACCGGCGTACAACGTCACCAAATATGGCGTTGTCGCGCTCTCAGAAGGCCTGCGCCCGGCGCTGGCACCGCGCGGTATCGGCGTATCGGTGCTGTGCCCGGGCTTCATCCGCACCCGCATCATGGAATCGCAACGCAACATCCCCGAACGCCTTGCCGGCAGCGTCGCCCTGCCCCCCGAAACCGGCGGCGAGGATGATCCGTTCCGCCAGATGGCGGTCGCTGCCATCACCCATGGCATCGATCCGCTCTATGTCGGCGAACTGGTTCGCGAAGCCATTGAGGGGGATTGGCCCTATATTTTCACCGACACCCAGTTCGAACCTGCTGTCGATGCCCGCTTCGCCGCGATCAAGGCCGGTTTCGACCGCATCCGCGACCGCACGCCGCAGCACTAATCAGCCGGCGCGCGCGGCCCAATAGCCTATCGCCACCCGCTGCACCGCATCGAGATATTTCCGCGCCTCAGGGCCTTCCCACGCGCCGGCATAATCGCGGCGCGCCACCCACCAGCCCTGCCCCGGCAGCCGGTCGCTTTCGCGCACCACCAGCGCGGCGAGTTCGGGTTGGCCGGCAGCGGCGGCGCGATCATCGATGGCATCGAGGACCACGCACAGCGCGCGCATGCGGGGCCGGGTGAAGCGCTGCCCGATGGCGAGCAGCAGTTCGGCATAGCTGACCCGCCGGCCTTCGCGGGCAGCGGCTTGCAACTCGCCTTCGATCGCGTCGATATCGAGCATCTATTCGGCCGCCATTTCGCCGATCGGCGGCAGGTTGTGGCCGAGCAGGCGCAGCAGTTCGGCGGCGCTCTCAACGATGTTGGTGCCGGGGCCAAAGATGGCGGCCGTGCCGATGTTTTTCAGAAATTCATAATCCTGCGCCGGGATGACACCGCCGGCAATCACCCGGATTTCGGGGCGGTTGGCATCCTTCAGCGCGGTAATCAGCGCCGGCACCAGCGTCTTGTGGCCCGCCGCCAGCGATGACGACGCGACGATATCGACATCAAGCTCCAGCGCCAGCGCACAAGCTTCGTCGGGCGTCTGGAACAGGGGCCCGACGGTCGCATCAAAGCCCAGATCGGCGAGCGCCGTGCCCACCACCTTGGCGCCGCGATCATGGCCATCCTGGCCCATTTTGACGATCAGCACCCGGGGCTTGCGGCCCTTGCGGCGCTCGAATGCCTCCACGCCATCGGCGACACGGGTATAGGCCGGGTCCCCCTTATAGGCATCGGCGTAGATGCCCTTGACCATCTTGACGACAGCGGTGTGGCGGCCAAAAACATCCTCCATCGCGCTGCTGATTTCGCCCAGCGTCGCCCGCACCCGCGCGGCATTCACCGCCAGGCCGAGCAGGTTTTCGCTGCCCGCAGCACCGGTGCGCAGCGCTGCGAGCGCCGCATCGACAGCGCCTTGATCACGGGCAGCGCGGATCATATCGAGCCGTTCGATCTGGCTGATGCGGACCGCGACATTGTCGACGTTGAGGATATCGAGTTTTTCCTGCGTCTCGAGCTTGTATTTATTGACGCCGACGATGACGTCCTCGCCCATATCGACCCGCGCCTGTTTGGCGGCGGCGGCCTTTTCGATCTCCAGCTTGGGCATGCCGGTTTCCACCGCCACGGTCATGCCGCCGAGCGCCTCCACCTCGTCGATCAGCGCCTGTGCGCCCTTGACCAATTGGTCGGTCAGCGCCTCGATATAATAGCTGCCGCCAAGCGGATCGACGACCTTTGTGATGCCGGTTTCTTCCTGCAGCACCAATTGCGTGTTGCGGGCGATCCGCGCCGAAAAATCGGTCGGCAGCGCAATCGCTTCATCGAGCGCGTTGGTGTGAAGCGATTGCGTGCCGCCCAGCGCTGCCGCCATCGCTTCAACGGTGGTGCGGATTACATTGTTATAGGGGTCCTGCTCCTGCAAACTGACCCCCGAAGTCTGGCAATGGGTACGCAGCATCTGGCTGCGCGGGCTTGCGCCGAAATCGGCCATGATCGTCGCCCACAGTGTACGCGCGGCGCGCAGCTTGGCGATTTCCATGAAGAAATTCATGCCGATACCGAAGAAAAACGAAAGCCGCCCGGCAAATTCATCGATAGCCAGCCCCTTGGCGAGCGCCGCGCGGACATATTCCTTGCCATCGGCCAGCGTGAACGCCAACTCTTGCACCGCCGTCGCTCCGGCTTCGAGCATATGATAGCCTGAAATGCTGATGCTGTTGAACTTGGGCATGTTCTTGGCGGTATATTCGATGATGTCGGCAACAATCCGCATGCTCGGCGCCGGCGGATAGATATAGGTGTTGCGGACCATGAACTCCTTCAGAATATCATTCTGGATGGTGCCATCGAGCTTGTCCTGGGTAACCCCCGCCTCTTCGGCAGCGACGATGTAAAAGGCGAGGCAGGGCAGCACGGCGCCGTTCATCGTCATCGAAACGCTCATCTGATCAAGCGGGATGCCGGCGAACAATATCTTCATGTCCTCGACCGAATCGATCGCCACGCCGGCCTTGCCGACATCGCCCGACACGCGCGGATGGTCCGAATCATAACCGCGATGCGTCGCCAGATCGAAGGCCACCGAAAGCCCCTTTTGCCCGGCGGCCAGGTTGCGGCGGTAAAAGGCATTCGACGCTTCGGCGGTCGAAAACCCGGCATATTGGCGGATCGTCCACGGCCGGCCGGCATACATGCTGGCGCGCACGCCGCGGGTGAACGGCGCAAAGCCGGGCAGGCCAGGGTCGGTGACCACATCGGCGGCGGTATAGAGCGGTTTGACGGCGATGCCTTCGGGGGTTGCCCAGGTCAGATCGGCGCCTTTGACCTCCTTGGCGGCCATTTTCTGCCAGTCATCATGCGTCGGTTTGGTCATCATCAGTCTCCTGCCGACCGTATAAGCGGGTTGCACGGCATGGCGTCAATGTTTGGCGCGGGAACATTGCTGGCACTCGGCGGTTAAGGTCAGGTAGTATTTTCAAGGAATCATCATGGCCGATAAACCCGAAGTCATCTCGACGGTGAAGGCCCGAGGCGGGGTAACGCCGCATATCGTGCGCTATGTACTGATTGCCTCGACCGTACTGGCGGTGATAGCCATGGGGTGGGCCTTGCTGGCGGCGCCTGACGAAGCGCCCGCCGACGTGGTGCCGGCGCAGGCCCAGCAGCAATAGCCCCTCGCCCTATTCCGCCGCCTCCAGCGTTTCGGTGCGGCCGGTATTGCCGCCGGCCAGCGCGATCAGCCGCTTTTCCAGCGTGCGCAGCCGGCCTGCGCTGTCGATCTTCTGCCCGGTCAGATCGGTCAGGTAAAATGTATCGGTCGCCCGCTCGCCATAAGTGGCAATGTGCGCCGAATGGATGGTCACGCGGCTCTGGAACAAGGCATGCGTCAGCGAATAGAGCAGCGCCGGCCGGTCGGCGGCGTTGACCTCGACCACGGTATAGCGGTTCGACGCCTTGTTATCGATCAGCACATTGGGTTCGACCTTGAATACCTCCGCCCGCCGCCGCGCCAGCGGGCGCGCCGCCAGCCGGTCAGCAAGGCGGATCTTGCCGGTCAGCACATCTTCGATCATGCGCTGCATCCGCGCCAGCTGCGCGCTTTCGGCAAATGGCCGGCCCAACGGATCGGCGATGATGAAATTATCGATCGCCTGGCCATCGCGCGTCGTGTGGATGCGCGCATCCAGAATATTGGCACCGCCTAGGGAAATCGCCCCGGCAATCCGGTAGAAAAGCCCGGGATGATCGGCGGCATAGACGCTGACCAGCGTTGTCCCCGATGCGGCATCGGGCACGGCGGCAATGGCAAGCCGCAGCGCCCCGGCATCGGCAGCGGCAATCAACGCGGCATTGGCGATCAGCACCTCGGGCGGTTCGGCAATCCAGTAACTATTGGTAAAGCGCCCGGCATAATCGGCAAAGCGCTGCGGGTCCCAATCGAGCGCCGCTGCCAACCCTTCCTGCTTGGCATCGATACGCTCGCTGCGGCCCTTCTGCTTGTGACCGAGACGCAAGACCTCTTCGGCTGATTCGTACAGGTCGCGCAGCAACTGGCCCTTCCAGTTGTTCCACACCCCCGGCCCCACGGCGCGGATATCGACGACGGTCAGCACCAAAAGCAGCCGCAGACGTTCCGGGCTGGCGACAATCTCGACATAATCGAGAATCGTCTTGAAATCGGACAGGTCGCGTTTGAACGCGGTGCTCGACATCAACAGATGGTGGCGCACCAGCCAGGCCACAGTCTCGGTTTCTGCCGCCGACAGGCCGAGCCTGGGGCACAACCGATCCGCCACATCGCCGCCCAGCGCGCTGTGGTCACCACCACGGCCCTTGGCAATATCATGGAGCAGCACCGCGACGTGCAACACACGGCGTGACACCAACTGCTGGATCACCCGCGCCGACAGCGGGTGTTCGGGCGCCAGCGCCCCCGATTCAATCCGCGCCACCAACCCGATGGCGCGGATGGTATGCTCATCCACCGTATAGTGATGGTACATGTCATATTGCATCTGCGCCACGACTCGACCGAAATCGGGCACAAACCGCCCGAACACCCCGGCTTCATTCATCCAGCGCAGCACTTTTTCGGGGTCGTTGCGGCTGGTCAGCACCCCCAGAAACAGCGCATTGGCGTTACGATCCCGCCGAATACGCTCATCGATAAGCCCCGCATCGCGCGCTGCCTGGCGCATCGCCAGCGGGTGAATCGTCAATGTTTCGCGGTCGGCAAGCGCAAACATCTCGATAAGCCGCACCGGATCGGCACCGAAAAAGCCATCACTCGGCACGCCGATCTGCCCACGCCGCAGCGTAAAGCCGTTCAACTTCCCCGGTCGCCGGGTCAACGCCGGCAACCAGCTTGCCTTGGCAAAGCTTTCATCGAGATGCGCCAGGAACAGCCCGGTCAGATCGCCCACCGTCTTGGCGACGAGGAAATAGTGCCGCATGAAGCGTTCCACTGCCGACATGCCACCCCTGTCGGCATAGCGCAGCCGCGTCGCCAGCTCGCGCTGCACATCAAAGGTCAACCGTTCCTCGGCGCGCCCGGCAATATCGTGCAGATTGATCCGCACCGCCCATAAAAAGCTTTCGGCGCGGCGGAACTGGCGCAATTCAAGTGCCGTCAACAGCCCCTTGTCGACCAGCGCCGCCACCGTTTCGACCTGATAGGCATATTTGCCGATCCAGAACAGCGTGTGCAGATCGCGCAGGCCGCCCTTGCCCTCCTTCAGATTGGGTTCGACGACATAGCGGCTATCGCCCATTTTCTTGTGGCGTTCCTCGCGTTCCGCCAGCTTTTGCGCGGTAAAATCCTTGGCTGTGCCCGCCACCACATCCTTGCGAAAGCGCTGTGTCGCTTCATCATAAAGCGGCTGGTCCCCCCAGACAAAGCGCGATTCGAGCAGCGCCGTGCGGATCGTCACATCGGCGCGCGCCATGCGCACCATGTCATCCAATGATCGGGTCGCATGGCCGACCTTCAACCCCATGTCCCACAGCATGTAGAGCATCGTTTCGATGACCTGTTCGCCCCAGGCGGTCTGCTTCCAGGGGGTCAGGAACAACAGGTCGATATCCGAATACGGCGCCATCTGGCCGCGGCCATAGCCCCCTACCGCCACCAGCGTGAGGCGTTCCGACGATGTGCGGTTGGTCGCTGGATAGAGTGCGGTGACCACGGCATCGAACATCAGCCGCAACAATTGATCGACCAGAAACGCCTGCGCCCCCGCCAGTTCCAGCCCCTTGGACGGCGTTTCGCGCAACCGCCGCTGCAATTCGGCGCGGCCGTCGGCCAGCGCGCCTTGCAGCACCCGCGCCAGCACCGCGCGGCGCGCCTGAAAGTCCGCCGCCGCCGCCATGCCAACAGCAAGCGTATCGGCCAGCGCGCGCCGGTCGATGATCGCCCGGCGATGGGGCACTGTGTCGGGACGCGAAGCCATTCGTCACGATAGGCGCGCATTCCGCCGACTGCAAAGTGACAGTTTGGCCGTCCCCCGCTAGAACATCCGCATGAACGACCCCGCCAAAGCCCAGCTCGAAGCGCTTGCCCATCAGGGTGTCGCGGCCTTGCGCAGCGGCAACGCCGCCGCCGCGCGTACGGCCTTTGCCGCGATCACCGCCAGCGGCCGCGCCACACCGCAGATCTGGCTGTTCCTCGCCCAGGCCTGCGACATGGCCGATGACCGCGCCGCCGCCCGCGCCGCGCTGGCCGAGGTGCTGCGCGCCGACCCCGGCAACCCCTATGCGCTGGTCATGCATGGCGAGTTGTTCACCCGTGATGGCGATGATCGCGCCGCGGTCAATTGGTATGACCAGGCGCTGTCCACCACCGCCGGCGTGCAGGGCTTGCCCGCTGACCTTGTCGAACGGCTGGCCCGCGCCGATGCAGCGCGCCGCCGCGCCGTCACCGGCTTTCGCCAAACACTGGACGCGTCGCTCACCGCCGCCGGCATTGCCCCCGGTGCCGCCGGCCCGCGTTTTGCCGAAAGCCTCGCCATTCTTTCGGGCCAAACGCGCCCCTACCTCCAGGAACCGACAAGTTTCTACTTCCCCGGCCTGCCGCAACAGGCGTTTTACGACCCGGCCGATTTTGCGTGGGTGCCCGCTCTGCAGGCGGCAGCGCCGGCCATCACTGCTGAAGTCAGCGCCGTGCTGGCCGAGCGCGCCGGGCTCGCCCCCTATGTCGAAGCGCCCAAGGACCGCCCCGCCAAGCCGCACAGCCTGCTCGATGATCCGCGCTGGAGCGCCTTTCACCTTTGGCAGGGTGGGCAACCCGTTGCTGCCAATGCGGCGCGCTGCCCGGCCACCATGGCAGCGCTACGCGGAGTTATGGGGCTGGCGGCTGGTGCCGCCGGGCCGATCCCCGCCATCGCCGGCCGGTCACCGATGGTGCTGTTTTCGGTGCTCGCCCCCGGCACGCATATCCAGCCGCACAACGGCATGCTCAACACCAGGCTGATCTGCCACCTGCCGCTGATCGTCCCCGCCAACTGCCGGCTGCGGGTCGGCAATGACACCCGCCATGTCCGGGCGGGCGAAATGTTGATCTTCGATGACAGTATCGAGCATGAAGCCTGGAATGATTCGGCCGAAATCCGCGCGATTCTGCTCTTCGAGATCTGGCGCCCCGAGCTAACCCCGGCGGAAATCCGCGCGCTGACGGTGATGTTCGAAAGCGTCACCGGCTATGGCGAGGGGTGATACGAGTCGGTTGCACCCAAATTGAGTTGTCATCCCGGGCTTGACCCGGGACCCAGCTTGTTCTTGTCGGGCGATGAGCAAAGAAAACTGGGTCCCGGGTCAAGCCCGGGATGACAGTCCTGGTTCGATCATTGGAAAATCCGGTTTGGCGGCGTTCGCACCTAACCCCACAAATCCACCCCCGGCGGCCAAACATCGGAATGTTCGAACCGCAAGCCCCCCGGCCGGTCCTCGATCAACAGCGGGCCATCGAGATCGGCATATTCCCCCTGCATCGCCACATAAAACGCCGGTGCAATGCCCAATGACGTCGACAACATGCACCCCGTCATCACCCCCAGCCCGCGCATCCGCGCGGCATGGACCAGCGCCTGTGCCTCGGTCAGCCCGCCGGCCTTGTCGAGCTTGATGTTGATATGGCTGTAGCGGCCGATGATATGATCGAGCGTTGCGCGGTCATGGCAGCTTTCATCCGCCGCCAGCGGCACCGGGGATCGCACCCCGTCCAGGAGTGCATCCTCCCCCGCCGGCACCGGTTGTTCGATCAATTCGACCCCGAGCAGCGCCAGCGCGGCGGCGGTGCGGGCGATGTCGGTGCCCCCCCACGCTTCATTGGCATCGACCGTCAACCGCGCATCGGGCGCCGCGCGGCGCACCGCCGCCACCCGCTCGACATCACCCTCCGGCCCGCCATCACCCCCCAGCTTGATCTTCAACAACTCGCGCCCCCGCGCCAAACCCGCCGCCGCTGCCATGCCCGCCGGGTCGCCCAGGCTGATCGTATAGGCGGTGAGCAGCGGGCGCGGCACCGGCAGCCCCAGCATCTGCCAGACCCGCTGCCCCGAAAGCTTGGCGTCGATATCCCAAAGCGCTGCATCGATCGCGTTGCGCGCGGCGCCGGCCGGCATCAAGCCGAGCAAATCGGCCCGGCGTGCCCCCGCCGCCACGGCATCGGCCTGCGCCATGATCGCTGCCACCACCGTCTCGGCGCTTTCGCCGCGATAATAGATCGCCGTGGCTTCCCCCCGTCCGACATGCGCGCCGGCGCTGATTTCGGCGACAGCGACATCGACATGGGTCTTGGCGCCGCGTGCGATCACAAAGCTGCCGCGCACGGCAAAGCGTTCGACATGGGCAGTCAAGATGCGGTTCATGGCCTGTGATGCCGCATCGAGGCGGGGGGACGCAACCAAAACACGCGGCTTTCACATCGCGATAGCCGCGCTACACTCAAGCCATGAACCATGATGAATCGGTCGAACTCGATGCCGTCACCACGGTGGCGCGCATCACTGCGCTTGAAATGCTCGTCCGCCAGATGATGATTGTCCAGCTGCGCATCCTCGACAAGATGGACGAGATCAAGCTCACCCCCGATTATGTGCGCACCATCGCTGCCGCCTATGCCGAAAAAGTCGATGCCTCGCCGATCATCGAATCGAATTCGCCCGAACTGAATTATGAATTCAAGGTCAATGTCCTCCACAATCTCGAACGCTTTTTCGACGAACTGGAGGCGCATGTTCGCGACCATCCCGCCTGACGCCGGGCCGCAGCCGGCATGACCACCCACGCGGCCCCGCCCATAATCAACGCTTTGATCGGCTTTTTCCACACCGGCGTGGCCGCTGCCAGCGCTGCTGCGGCGCTGCCGGGGTTGTTGTCGGCGATGCCCCCTGCCCGCCGCACGCTGGTGCTGGGCTGTGGCAAGGCAGCCGCGGCCATGGCGGAAGTGGCCGCGGCTACGCTGGTCGGGGCCGTATCGGGCTGTGTCGTCACCCGCCATGGCCATGGCGCACGCGCCAGCACCGGCGCGATCAGCGTCATCGAAGCCAGCCATCCTGTCCCCGATGCCCGCGCGCTGGCCGCCGGGCAGCATATTTTGGCGCTGGCCCAAAGCGCGCAAGCGGACGACCGGGTCATCTTCCTCATCTCGGGCGGCGGCTCGGCGCTGCTGTGTGACCCGATTGCCGGCGTTTCATTGGCGCAAAAGGCGGCAATTACCGATCATCTGGTGCGCTCGGGCGCAGCGATCACCGCTATCAACCTGGTGCGTCGCCATCTGTCACGGGTAAAGGGCGGCCGGCTGGCCGCGGCGGCGCGGCGGGCCGACCTGCACAGTTTCCTCATTTCGGATGTTGTTGGCGATGACCCGGCCGCCATCGCCTCGGGCCCGACCATCGCTGCGCGCCATGATCCGGCATTGGCTATCGATATACTGGGGCGCAGCGGCTGGCCGGTCAGCCCCGCGCTCGCGGCTGCCATCCACGCGCAAACCGCGCCCGACGTGCCCGCCCACCCGGTGCAAATCATCGCGACCGCCGCGACCGCGCTCGATGCCATCACCCGCACCGCCACCGCGGCCGGCTGGCGGGTTGGGCGGATCGGCGACAATCTGACCGGCGAAGCACGTGAGGTCGGCGCCCGTCATGCCGAAGCGGCACTGGCCCACGCCGCGCGCGGCGAACGCGTGCTGCTGCTATCGGGCGGCGAACTCACCGTGACCGTGCGAACCCCGGGCGAAAACGCCAATGGCGGTGGTGGCCCCAACCTCGAATATCTCGCCGGGTTGATGGCAGCGCTGCCTGAAACAGCGCCGATAAGCGCGCTTGCCGCAGACAGCGACGGCATCGACGGATCAAAGGACAATGCCGGCGGCTGGTTCAACCCGGCATTGGCGCGTGCGGCACGCCCCGACATTGCCGCTGCACTCGCCCAAAACGCCAGCCACGCGCTGTTCGAACGCCATGGCGGCCTGCTGGTCACCGGACCGACCCGCACCAACGTCAACGACATAAGAATGATCGCGGTTGAACCGCAGCACCGATAGCGCGCTTACATCAGGTTGCTTGTGCTGGAGGCCCGACCGGGAATCGAACCCGGGTTCACGGATTTGCAGTCCGTTACGTCACCACTCCGCCATCGGGCCAGCGCCTGCACAACTGCGCGGGCGCTTCCCCTAGCAATGGAGCTTGGCGAGGGCAACCTTCATCGCTAGACGAATTTGCAACCACGCTCGATTGGCGCCGCTTCTTCGAAGCGCAACCAATCGGCTGTCGCAGGAAACCATAGTGACAATTGCCGATCTTCATGCCGCCGAATTGACCCCCGCTGCCGAGCGCCGGACCATGGTCGATAGCCAGTTGCGCACCGTCGGCATCCTCGATGAAGCCATATTGGCCGCGATGTACGCACTGCCGCGCGAAAATTTCGTGCCCCCGGCGCTGCGCGGGCTGGCCTATGCCGATGCCGCCATCGAGCTGGCACCCGGTCGTTGGCTGCTGGAACCCATGGTGTTGGCGCTGCTGGCCCAGAACAGCCATGTGAAGCCCGGCGAACGCGCCCTCGTCATCGGATCAGCCAGCGGCTATTCGGCGGCCGTGCTGGCGCATGCCGGGCTGGTGGTGACGGCGCTGGAAAGCGATGCGACACTGATTGCGATGGCCGCCGCTGCCGGCGTGGTGAGCGTTCACGGCCCGCTCAACCAAGGTTGGGCGGCGGCGGCGCCCTATGATCTCATGCTGTTCGAAGGCGCTATCGAAACCATCCCGGCGGAAATCGCCGCCCAGCTTGCCCCGGGTGGCCGGGTGGCAGCCGTGGTGCGTCACGATCGCGTCGGCCGCGCCTCGGCAGGCCCCTTGATCGCCGGGGGTCGCATTGGCGGCACGCCCTTCCTCGAAGTCGCGGCAAAGCCCTTGCCCGGCTTTACCGCCCCGCCGCGCTTTATATTCTGACGCGAATCAGGGGCGCGGCGGCCCCTGCACGGTGGCATCCTGCGCCGGGGTGTTGACCGTTCGCGTCGATTTCAACGCCGGGGTTTCGCTGCCCGACCAGTCAAAGATGCTGCTGTGCGCGCGGCGGGCGTTGACCGCCGGGTCATAGAGCGTGACACCATCGAGATTGAGATCACGCGCTTCGGCATTGCCCATCGCGGCGAGCAGGGTGAAGGCCGCGACATAGGCATTGCGCCGCGATGTCGCCAGTTGCACCCGCGAATTGATCAGCTCCTGTTCGGCATTGAGCACTTCGATGATGGTCCGCGTGCCGACGCCATTTTCGGCGCGCACCCCATCGAGCGACAGTGAATTGGCGGCAATCGCTGCCTCGGCCGACTTGATGACGTTCAAGCTGGCCTTCCACGCGATGAACGCCGATCGCACCAGCTGGATGACCTGGCGCTCGGTGCCCACCGCGGTTTCCATTGCTGCCGATTCGAGCGCCTGGGACTGGCGGATGCGCGCCGCCGGCAGGCCACCTTGATACAACGGCAGCGAGGCTTGCAGGCCGATCACGCCTGCAGTCTGCTGCGAAGGCTGTTTAGGAAAGCCGGGCGGCACGATTGCGCCGCCAAAATTGTCGTTGCGATTGGCGCGGCCAAAGCCGGCAAGCGTGGGCAGCCGGCTGCCGCGCGCCGCCTTCACGTCATAACCCGAGGCTTCAAGGTTGCGCGTTGCGGCGGCAATATCGGGATTTTCTTTCAGCGCGATTTCAACCGCCTCGTCGACCGATGCCGGCAGACCCGGCAGCGGCGGTGGTGGCGACAACGCATCGGGCGCCTCGCCGACCTGCTGGATATAGCGCTCCTTTGAGGCGACCAGATTGGATTCAGCCGTCTGCAAATCACCCTGTGACTGGGATAGCCGCGCTTCGGACTGGGCAACATCGGTGCGCGTCACATCGCCAACTTCAAAGCGGTCGCTCGAAGACCGCAAATTGACTTCGAGCGTGCTGACATTGGCGCGGTTGAACTCGACGATCGCCATGTCGCGCAGCACGTCATTATAGGCGGCGACAACCTGGCTGAACACGCTGGATTCGGTGCCGCGCAACTGCTCTGCACCGGCAGCGACCCGGCCATTGGCGGCGCGAATGGCATTTTTGATGGTGCCGCCATTGTAGATGGGCACGGTGATCTGGGCCTGGCTGTTCAACGTGCGCGGAATAACGATGAACTGGCCGGCCGGGATCAGGACGTTTTCATTGTAAGTCGATGTGATATTGGCGCTGGGCAAGCCGGCGGCGCGCTGAATGGCGATATTTTCATCGGTAGCCATCTGGTTGGCACGCGCGGCATTGAGCGTAGGATTGGTGTTATACGCCTTGGCCAGCGCCCCCAGCAAGGTTTCTGCCGACGCGGGCGTCGCCAGCGAGGCAACAGCTAACGCCAGTGCAGACACGGCCAGTGCAGAAACGGGCAACCCGGCGCGCTTTAGTCGAAAATTCATGTCCGTCGGCATCCTTCCAACTGCGTTAGTCAACTGTATCAGTTGCGCATACCACTTGCCATATAAGCGCGACTCAGAATTTGGCAAAGCCCTTCATCGCCTGTCGTGGCAATCATCATGCTGCTGCATTTTGTCGCCATCACCCCGGATGGTTCACCGGGTGCAAAATCCGGCGGCCGGCACCGTAACTCTGGCCATCGCAGCGCCGACGCTCTACGCTCGGGCCATGAGTGATCTGCCTCCCAATATCGATGCCATTCTCGCTTCGATCCGTTCGCGCATCACCGACGATGGCGCCGCGCCGCCACCCTCGACTGCCGAGCCAGCGCTCGCCACGCCGAGCGCCGATCTGCCCGCGATCGATCCGGGCGCCACGGTCATGAGCGGCGGTGACATGACGCTCGACGCCCTGATGCGCAGCCTGCTCGAACCGATGCTGCAACGCTGGCTCGATGCAAACCTGCCCGAAATCGTCGAAAAGATCGCTCAGGGCGAAATCCGGCGCCTGACCGGCAAGAGCTGACGGCCCAGCCTCTTTCACAGCAGCGCTGCACCCGCTAACAGCGGGGCATGACTTTGCCAGACACATTGATCGACAAGACCTTCAGCCCGGCGGCCTTTGAACAGCGCTGGTATGAACATTGGGAACGTAGCGGCGCTTTCCGGCCGGCGCGGCCCGATGCCGTGCCGTTCACCATCATCATCCCGCCGCCCAACGTGACCGGCTCGCTCCATATCGGCCATGCGCTCGACAACACGTTGCAGGATGTCCTGATTCGCTGGCACCGGCTCAACGGCCGCGATGCCCGTTGGGTGGTCGGCACCGATCATGCCGGCATCGCGACGCAAATGGTGGTGGAACGGCAATTGGCCGAGGCCGGCAAGCCCGATCGCAAGGCGATGGGCCGCGCTAGGTTCCTCGAAACCGTGTGGGACTGGAAACGCGAAAGCGGCGGCACCATCACGACGCAACTGCGCCGCCTGGGCGCCAGCTGCGATTGGGCCAATGAACGCTTCACCATGGACGAAGGCTTCAACAAGGCCGTCACCAAGGTGTTCGTGACGCTTTACGAACAGGGCCTGCTCTATCGTGACAAGCGACTGGTCAATTGGGACCCCAAGCTCAAAACCGCGATTTCGGACCTCGAAGTCGAAACCCGTGAAGTCGCCGGGACCTTCACTCATATCCGCTATCCGCTCGCCGATGGCGTGACCCTCGCCGATGGCCGCGACCATATCATCGTCGCGACAACGCGCCCCGAAACCATGCTCGGCGATACCGCGGTTGCGGTGAACGCCAGCGACGCGCGCTATCAGTCGGTCATCGGCAAGTTCGTCGTGCTGCCGATCACCGGGCGGCGCATTCCCATTGTGGCCGATGATCATGCCGATCCCGAACTGGGCTCCGGCGCCGTCAAAATCACCCCGGCGCATGATTTCAACGATTTCGAAGTCGGCAAGCGCCATGGCATGGTGCCGATCAACATTTTCGACGCCGATGCGCGGATCATCGCCGCCGATGGCATTCCGGC
>JBBQMB010000059.1:0-16420 GCA_038328515.1 Sphingomonadales bacterium | reverse complement strand
GTTGCGCCATCGGCAACTACGGCCCCCTCACCCCGGGCCGCGGCGTCGCCGCGTCTCTCGCCCTCTCCCGCAAGGGGAGAGGGTCGTGGCTTGTCCATCGGGATGAACCACTGCGGGGTGCAGCGGTAGATGACCTTCTTCTTCGACCGCCACGAATGCGGATAGCTGTGCGGGAACTTGTCTGCCGCGAGCAGCGCGCCGGCGTCGCGCAGCGCGGTGCAGATGGCGCCTTCGGGGTTGTTGAGCTTGTCCGAAATGACATTGCCCTGGCCCTGCAGCCACAGCCAGTCGGGCCGGTCGGTGCGATAGGTGCCATCGCCGAGCACGGCGAAAACGGGGTCGATGCCGTGCGCCTTGCACAGGGTGAAGTCGTCTTCGCCATGGTCGGGCGCCATGTGGACGAGGCCGGTGCCGGCATCGGTGGTGACGAAATCGCCGGGGAGGAACGGGCGCGGACGGGCGTAGAAGCCGCCGAGGTGGTGGAGCGGGTGGCGAGCGATTGCGCCGGCGAGGGCGCCTTTCTCAAGCGCTTTTACTGGGATGAGTGCCATCCCTAGCCTCGCCGAAATCGCCTCGATCAATGCCGCTGCAACAATTACTTTCGGAATGTCTGGAAGAACCGCAACGCTGCCAGTGGAGCTAACGGCTGTGTCGACCTGCGGAGCCAGCGCCGGCACGGCTGCCAGAACATACTCAACGTCCGGCCCATACGCCAAAGCCTGATTGACCGGGATCGTCCACGGCGTCGTCGTCCAGATCACCGCATGCGCGCCGACCAGTTCGGGCGCGTTCGGCGCGTGCATGATCTCGAACGCCACGTCGATCTGCGTCGAGGTGATATCCTCATATTCGATTTCAGCCTCAGCCAAGGCTGTCTTTTCGACGGGCGACCACATCACCGGCTTGGCGCCGCGATACAATTGCCCCGAATCCGCGAATTTCAGCAATTCGGTGACGATGGTCGCTTCGGCCTGGAAATCCATGGTGAGATAGGGGTTGTCCCAATCGCCATTGACGCCAAGGCGCTTCAGTTGCTCGCGCTGGGTGTTGACCCAATGCTGGGCATAGGCGCGGCATTCGGCGCGGAATTCGACCGCCGGCACCTCGTCCTTGTTGAGCTTTTTCGCGCGATATTGCTCCTCGACCTTCCATTCGATCGGCAGGCCGTGGCAGTCCCAGCCGGGCACATAGGGCGCATCCTTGCCGAGCAGGGTTTGCGTGCGCACCACCAGATCCTTGAGGATATGGTTGAGCGCATGGCCGATGTGCATGTCGCCATTGGCATAGGGCGGGCCATCGTGGAGGATGAATTTCTCGCGGCCACGGCGGGCATCGCGCAGCTTTTCATAAAGGCCATCGCCGAGCCATTTCGCCAGGATCAGCGGCTCCTTTTCAGGCAGGCCGGCCTTCATGGGGAAATCGGTCTTTGGGAGAAAGACGGTGGAGCGGTAATCGGGTGTGGTCATGGCAGCGTGTCTCTAGAGGAAGGAGCGCCCCTCTGTCACGCAAGAAGGCAGACTCCCTCCCCCCTGAGGGGAGGGCGACTCGGGCGACGCCCGAGCGGGGTGGGGGTTGCGCCGCTTGTCACCAAAGGCGCGACCCCCACCCCGGGCCGCACTGCGTGCGTCTCTCGCCCTCCCCGCAAGGGGGAGGGAGTCAGTCGAGCGCCGCCCTTGCTGCCGCCGCATCCGCCGCAATCTGCGTCTTGAGCGCTTCCAGTCCCGGCAGTTTCATTTCAGGCCGCAAATAGGCGATCAGCTCGACCTCGAGCGTCTTGCCGTACAGATCGCCCTCCCAATCGAGCAGCCAGGTTTCGAGCAATTCCACCGGCGGTTCGATCATCGGACGGATACCGAGATTGGCAACGCCCTTGATCCGCTTGCCGCCGGGCACCCGCACCATCACGGCATAAACCCCATAGGCCGGGCGGACATAATCCCCCAGCCGCATGTTGGCGGTGGGAAAGCCCAGGGTGCGGCCCAATTTGGCGCCATGTTCGACCGCGCCGCGGATGGTGAACGGCCGGGTGAGCAGCTGCGCCGCGCCGGCCGGATCGGCAGCGCGCAAGCAGTTGCGGATGCGCGTGGAGGAGATGGTGCCCCCCGCGTCGGCCACGGGCGCCACGACTTCGCAGGTTATGCCATGTTCGGCGCCCAGCGCCGCCAGTTGCGCTGTATCGCCGCTGCGGTTGCTGCCAAAGGTGAAATCACCGCCGGTCACCACGCCGGTTACGCCGAGGCGCCGCACCAGCCATTGCGACACGAAATCCTGGGCGCAAAGTGCTGCGAGTTCGCGATCAAAGGGGATCAGCACGGCGGCATCGATGCCGAATTTGGCGAGCAGATCAAAACGCTGGCCGATGCTGGTCAGCGCAAAGGGCGGCAGTTCGGGCTTGAACAGTCGCGCCGGATGCGGATCGAAGCTGGCGACGAGCGCGGGCACGCCGGCTTCGCGGGCAAGCGCCAGCGCGCGGCCCACCACGGCCTGATGGCCGGCATGAAAACCGTCGAAATTTCCAAGCGCGACGATGCCGCCGCGGACAGGTTGTGGGAGGGCTGCGCCCCCGGTTACGCGTTCCATGCTCCGCGCTTATGCTGCCGACTGGCCGGGAGCAAGGGGGGCGAGGCCATTGGTCAACAGCCGCAGCGTATTGCCGCCCATCACCTTGGCGATATCGGCTTCGCCCATGCCGGCGCCGAGCAGCGCAGCGGTGACGGCAGCGATATGCGCGGTATCGAAACCGGTGGTTGTCGACCCGTCGAAATCCGAGCCGAGCCCGACATGGTCGATACCGGCGATTTTTGCCGCGTAGAGGATCGCTTTGGCCGTTGCCTGCGGCGTCGCGGCGCAGACCGCAGCATCCCAATAACCGATGCCGATGATGCCGCCGTTGCGCGCCAGAAGGCGGAGTTCGATATCGGTCAGGTTGCGGTTGGTATTGCAGGTGCCCTTGACCCCGCCATGGCTGACGACGACCGGGCGGCGGGCGATCTGCATGACTTGCGCAAACGTCGCGTGGCTGCTGTGCGCCAGATCGATGATGATGCCTTTGTCCTCCATCACCGGCACGAGGCGGCGGCCAAGCGCGGTGAGCCCGCCTTTTTTCTCGCCATGCATCGACCCGGCAATGTCGTTATCGAAAAAATGCGCGAGGCCCATCATGCGGAACCCGGCGCGGTAGAGCACATCGAGGTTGTTCGCCTCACCTTCGAGATTCTGCATTCCCTCGCTGGAAAGCAGGGCACCGGTGACGCGTTTGCCGGCGGCGCGGTTGGCGATCAGGGTGGTGAGGTCAGCGCTGGTGAGGATAATGCGGAGCCGGCCATTTGCGGCAGTTTGCGCGCGGCGCAGTTTTTCGGCGTGCCATAGCGAGCGGTTCAAAAGCGCGGGGCCGAACAGCCCCCAGGTGTTGGCCGGCTGCAACTGGGCGACCGCGAGCAGGGTGATATTGTCGGTCCTGTCGCTGTTCGATTCGTAATTCTGGCCCTTGGGGGTCTTGGTCACGCTGGAGAACACCTGGAGCGCGACATTGCCGGCCTCGAGCCGATCAAGATCGATATGGCCGCGATTGGCCGGTTCGTCGATGGCGCGCTGCCACAGCAAGGTATCGCCATGGGTATCGATGATGACGAGTTTCTTGTGGAGCGCCAGCGCTGCCGCTGACACCGGCCATTGCCCGCTGCCCTCGATCCGGTTCATCGATTTTTCGGCAAGCATTGGTGCGAAGCCGAAAAAACCGATGGCGGCGACGATGAACAGGCCAGCAAGGCCGATAAGGAATTTGCGCATCGATTGTTGCCCCCGGCCATCATGCGCAAAAGGCGCGCGTGATTTTTCCCGACGCCACTTTCGATGACTCGTTGATAGCAAGCAAGGGCCTCTGGCAGAGAGGCCCTTGCCGGTCAGAATCTCGTTCGCAGCGTCAACCGCGCCGAACGCGGCCCGCCGGTGCTGATATTGTTATCGGTATGCGCGGTCGGAAAATAGCCGGTGTTGAACAGATTTTCGATGTTGACCTGCACGTCGATGCCCTTGGTGACTTGCACGAACGCGGCGGCATCGATGCGGGTATAGGCCGGCAGCACGACGGCATTGCTGATCGAAGCGAAGCTTTTGGCCTGATGGGTGGCGCCAAGGCCGAAACCGACGCGGTCCGACAGGTCATAGCGCGTCCAAAGCGACGCCTGGGTGCGTGGCACCAGCGCCACCTTGGCGCCAGCGGGGCCGGCTGTCGTGGCATTCACGATTTCGGCATCCTGCCAGGCAAAGCCGGCGCTGACCTGCCATTGCGGCGTGATATTGCCATTGGCGGCAAGTTCGAGCCCCTTGCTGCGTTGCTTGCCGGTCAGCACGATGGTGCCCGGCGTCGGCCCGGCGGCGCGGCTGTTGTTGCGATCGAGCTGATAGAGCGCTGCGGTCAGGTTGAGGCCGGGCACGACATCCCATTTGGCGCCGATCTCGTAATTGTCGAAGCGTTCGGGCTCCAGCGCAGCCGTTGAAGCATCGAGTGAGGTGAACTGGTCACCCGACTGCGGCTGGTATGACCGGCTGAAGCTGGCATATAGCGAGGCATTGGCGACGGGCTTGAGCACCAGCCCGAGGCGCGGTGACCAGAGATTATCGGTGCGCGCCAGTGTGGCGCCGGTCAGCAGATTTTCGAAATCAAGGCTGAAGCGATCGTAACGCAGCCCGGCAACGATCTCGATATGGTCGCCGATGGCGATCTGATCCTGGATGAAGCCCGCCGCGATATTGGCGCGGCTGTGGTTGCGGCGCAGCGGCGCGCCGAACACCGGCGTTGGGGGGCGGAACGGGTCGGTAATGGCTACTGGCGTGCGCAAGCTGGTGCCGCCGGGGACGATGGCGAATGTGCCGTTGGTGCGCGAACTGACGGTATTCTGGCGGCCAAGCTCGAAACCGGCGAGCAGCGTGTGGTCGATGCTGCCGGCGCTGACTTTCCAGACCAGGTCGGTCTGGGTCAGCAGATTCTCGCGCGCCGTCGTGTCGCCATAGGCTTCGACACCGATGACCCCGGCGGTTACCGCGGTTACCGGAAACAGGTTGCGATACAGCTTGTCGTAATCGCCATAGCGGCTGCGATTGCGGATGGTCAGATTGTCGGTCAGCGCATAATCGACGGCGATCGAGGCGATATGGCCGTCAAAGCGCGACGTGTTGAGCCCGGCCAGCCCGAAGAAAGTATCGCGAAAACCGGCAACAGGCGCGCCATTCAATGACGGAATGCCGCGATCGGCGACGCGTTCGTCATGGGCATATTCATAGCCGATGACGATCTGGCCCTTGTCGCCAAGATCGAACCCCAGCGTCGGGTTCACGGCATAGCGTTCAAGATCATAGACATCGCGGTGGCTGGCGCCGTTTTCATAAACCGCGGCAATTCGCGCGGCGACCGTGCCCGACAGCGGTGTGTTGACATCGGCCCCGATCCGCCAGGCACCGAAGCTGTCGGCCGATGCATCGCCGGCGATGATGCGGTCTTGCTGCGGGGTTTTCGAAACGCGGTTGATGACACCGCCGCCGCCGCCACGCCCGAAGATCAGCGCATTGGGCCCTTTGAGAACCTCCAGCCGCTCGCTGTTGTAGAAATCGCGGTAATATTGGACGTCATCGCGCAGGCCATCGACAAAAAAGCTGCTGGTCGAACTGTTGCCTCGGATCGTTGGCTGATCGCGGTTGCCTTCACCCTGGCCGGCGCTGGTGCCGGGAATATAGCGCAGCGCATCGGTCATCGACAGGATCGCCTGGTCATCGAGCCGGTCGCGCGTGAGGATATCGATGCTCTGCGGCACATTGAGCAGGGGCGTGTCGGTGCGCGTCGCGCTGCTGGTCCGCGCCGCCAGATAGCCGGTGTCGCGGGTGGCGGTGACGATGATCATGGCGCCGGCGTCGCTGTCCAGCGCTTCATCGGCCATTGCGACACTGGCTATGGTAACGCTGCCCAGCGCTGATGCCAGCAAGGCTGTGGTGAAAAATGGGGCAAAACGAAGGGGTCTGTGCATGGCGTTACCTGTGAATGACTCTCAATAGCCTTGCAATTGAGACTTATTCGCAATTGTGTCAAGCGCGATTGCACAGCAAAACGCCGGCCCTTTGGAAAGGGCCGGCGTTTGGCATAAGAGCGCAGGAAATGGTGGCAGAAGCCGCCAGAATTCAGCTCGGTCGGATGGCGAGCAGCTCGATATCGAATTCAAGCACGGCGCCCGGCGGAATCACGCCGCCAGCACCCTTTGCACCATAAGCCAGCGCTGGCGGCACGACGAAACGAAACTTCGATCCGGTCGGCATCAGTTGCACCCCTTCGGTCCAGCCCGGGATGACCTGATCGAGCGGGAAAGCCGCCGGCTGGCCGCGCTGGTAGGACGAATCGAACACCGTGTGCGCCGCATCGACAAGCCGGCCTTCATAATTGACCAGCACCGTGTCGCCACGTGCTGGCTTGGGCCCGGTGCCAGCGCGCAATACTTCATATTGCAGGCCAGAATCGGTGGTTACCACACCGGGCTTTTTACCATTTTCAGACATGTATTTGACGTCGTCCTTGCGCACCGCAGCGACCTGAGACTGGGTGCCGGCGAAAACACCAATCGCCACGATAATGAGGACGACCGCCAGGGCAACCAGCCACCGCATGACGCCACCAGAGGTGTTGGCGGCCGTAGGGGAGGCGGTCGACATGGCGGAGCCTTTCGGTCTGGTCTTATTTCACGCCATCACGCTCGGCGCGCTTGCGCTCGAGCTTGCGGGCGCGGCGCACGGCAGCAGCCTTTTCACGGGCGCGCTTTTCAGAAGGCTTTTCATAGTGACGGCGCAATTTCATTTCGCGGTAGACGCCTTCGCGCTGCAGCTTTTTCTTGAGCGCGCGCAGCGCCTGATCAACATTATTGTCGCGAACCACGATTTGCATGCAGCCGTTCTCTCCATTCACGTCACCGGGGCTGGCACAGCCTTTGCCAAAAATTGGCACCGATGCTTGTCAAAATAAAAGTGATTCCGGCAAGTGACCCTGCCAGAGCGAATGCGGCGCATAGCAGAGCGGTTGCGGGCTTACAAGCGGAGTCGCGCCGGGCTGGCCAGTCGATGTGCCGATCGACGCGCCAGTCGCCGGCGGCTTGCGGCATTGTAGTGGCTGGAGGTTGCGGCCGGAAATGGTTATCATGTCACCATGATCGATGATATCCCGCTTGCCGACCTGCGCCCGCAGCTTGTTGCCGCCATGCTGCCCAATGTGGCCTTTGATGGCTGGACAGCGCTTGCCCGTGATGCGGCCGCCGATGCTGCCGGGGTTGATCGCGATATTGCGGCGATGGCGCTGCCCGATGCGGCAGCGATGGTCGAGGCTTATATCGCTCATGCCGATGCGGCGATGGTGGCGGCAATGGGCGACTGCGCCGGGTTGAAGATCCGCGATCGTATTCGCTTGGCGCTGCACAGCCGGCTGGAGGCTGCCGCCCCCGATCGTGAAGCGGTGCGCCGCGCGCTGGCGGTGCTGGCCCAGCCGCAAAATGCCGGGTTGGCAGCGCGCAGCCTGTGGCATACCGCCGATGCGATGTGGCGGGCGGCGGGCGATACCGCGACCGATTTCAACCATTATTCGAAGCGCGCCATCCTGGGCGCGGTTTATTCGGCCAGCCTGCTCTATTGGCTCGATGATGACAGCGATGACCATGAAGCGACCTGGGCGTTCATCGACCGGCGGATCGATGGCATCATGAAGTTTGAAAAGACCAAGGCGAGCGTCAAATCGGCGCTGGCCTGGGTGCCGAACCCGGCGCGCTTTCTCGGGCGCTTGCGCTACCCGGCGGTTTGACGGGGCAGCAGCGCCTGCTGGCAATTGATTCGCTGGCGCTGGGCGTTTCGACATGATAACGGTTCGCAACAACGCCGCGAAAGTCCCGTCTTGCCCATGTCCAGCCCCCGCCTGATCGAGCGCCTGTCGCGGGGGGAAGTGGTGACGATTGCCGCCATCGACCGCGCCGGGCTTGACCCTGAAACGGCGCAGCGACTGCACGAACTCGGTTTTGACGAAGGCGTTGATGTCGAACTGCTCCACCGCGCGCCCTTTGGTGGCGATCCGCTGGCGGTGCGGGTCGGCAATATGGTGGTGGCGCTGCGGCTGTCGATGGCGCGGTTGATCGAAATCGCACCTGCATCGCCCGCTGCCTGACATGAATGCTCCGGTCAGAAATCCGGTCGTCGCGCTGGTTGGCAACCCCAACGCCGGTAAGACCAGCCTGTTCAATGCCTTGACTGGCAGCCGCCAGAAGGTCGGCAATTATCCGGGCGTAACCGTCGAGCGCAAGGCCGGGCGGCTGCCGCTGCCCGATGGCCGTGTCGCCGAACTCATCGATCTGCCGGGCACCTATAGCCTGACGCCGCGATCCCCCGATGAACAGGTGACCCGCGACGCGGTGCTCGGGCATCTGAACGGTGAAAAGCGCCTTGATGCGATTGTCGCGGTTATCGATGCGACGAACTTGCGCAACCACCTGCGCTTTGTCCTCGAACTGCGCCGGCTTGGCCTGCCGATGCTGGTGGCGCTCAACATGGTCGATCTGGCGGAACGCGACGGCACTATCATCGATGCTGAACAATTGGCCGCGATATTGGGCGTGCCGGTGGTGGCCACGGTAGCGGTACGGCGGCGCGGGCTGGCCGACCTGGCAGCCAGCCTTGCCGGCGTCTTGCGCGGCGAAACACCGGCTATCGCTGCGTCGCCCGATAGTGATGTCGCACTTTTGCAACGTGAAGCGCGCGCCATCACCAACGTGGTCGTGACGGCGCAAGGCGCGCAGCGGCGCTGGTCGCAACGGCTCGACGGTATCACCTTGCATCCGGTACTGGGGCCATTGTTGCTGGCGGCGCTGCTGTTCTTCATGTTCCAGGCGGTGTTCGCCGGTGCCGAAGCGCCGATGGACTGGATCGCTGGCGGGGTAACACAGGCGCAGGTGGCGGTGACCGCGGCGCTGCCAGCCGGCGCGCTGCGTTCGTTGCTGGTCGATGGCGTGCTCGGCGGGGTGGGCGCCGTGATCGTGTTCTTGCCGCAGATTCTCATCCTGTTCTTCTTCATCCTGCTGCTCGAACAATCGGGCTATATGGTGCGCGCGGCGTTCCTGATGGACCGGTTGATGGCGCGGGTCGGGTTGAATGGCCGCGCCTTCATCCCGCTGATTTCCAGCTTTGCCTGTGCGGTGCCCGGCATAATGGCGACGCGGACGATCGATTCGCCCAAGGATCGCCTCACGACGATCCTGATCGCGCCGTTGATGACCTGTTCGGCGCGGTTGCCGGTTTATGCCGTGGTGATCGGCGCCTTTATTCCGGCAACGAACGTTGGGCCATTCGGGTTGCAGGGGCTGGTATTGTTCGGCCTTTACGTGGCGGGTGTTGTCGGGGCTTTGGTGGCCGCCTGGGCATTGCGCCGCACCGTCACCAAAGGGGCGAGCCCGACCTTCCTGATGGAAATGCCCAAATATCAATGGCCAGCGCCACGCGATATCGGGATCGGCCTGTATCAGCGTGCCAAGGCATTTGTGCAGCGCGCCGGGGGCATCATCCTGGTTTCGACCATCGTGCTCTGGGCGCTGGCGACCTGGCCGCGGCCGCCGGCCGACTGGAACCGGCCACCGCTTGAATATAGCGCGGCGGGCCGCATCGGCGCGGCGCTGGAGCCGATTTTTCGCCCGATCGGTTTCAACAAGGAAATCGCGCTCGCGCTGGTTCCCGGCATGGCGGCCCGCGAAGTTGCCGTCGCGGCGCTCGGTACCGTCTATTCGTTGCAGGGCGTCGATGAAAACCACGCCGAAGGGCTGATCGACCGGCTGCGCGGCACCTGGAGCCTGCCGACCGCGCTGGCGTTTCTGGCCTGGTTTGTCTTTGCGCCGCAGTGCATCAGCACGCTGGCGGTGACCCGGCGCGAAACCGGCGGCTGGCGCTGGCCGGCGTTCATGTTCGCCTATCTGTTCGGCGCGGCCTATGTGGCGGCGGGCGTCACCTATTGGACCGCGACGGCGCTGTTGTGATCGACCTGCGACCCTGACCGCAGAACGCCGCGTCGGGGGCCCGATCAGCGGTGCGACGCCAAATACAGTTGTTGTCACTTGCCTGACACACAAAGCGTTGTATCTTGCCGCCACCACGGATCGGTCGTTTCGAGCAACGGCCTTGGCGTGTCGGGCCTTTGGGCCTGGCATTTGTGTGACGGGGCCGGTGGTCGGAGCAGCCTTTCCCAGCGAGGGAGCGGGCGCAGCGATGTATCATCCCAATATTCTGTCGCCGCCGGAAGCGTGCCCGGCGCTGGTGCTGAACGCTGATTATACGCCGCTGTCCTATTATCCGCTGTCGATCTGGCCGTGGCAGACGGCGATCAAGGCGGCGTTTCTGGAACGCGTCGACATCATTGCCGAATATGACCGGGTCATCAGGTCACCTTCGTTTGAAATGAAGCTGCCGTCGGTTATCGCCCTGCGCCAATATGTGCGGCCTGCCAGCCACCCGGCCTTCACCCGCTTCAACCTGTTCCTGCGCGACAGGTTCCAATGCCAATATTGCGGCGCCGGGAACGACCTCACCTTCGATCATGTCGTGCCGCGCGCGTATGGTGGCCGCACCACCTGGGAAAATGTCACCACCGCTTGTGCGCCGTGCAACCTGAAAAAGGGTGGTCGCACACCGGCGGAAGCGCAGATGGCGCTGCACCAGCGGCCGTTCAAGCCGGCGACTCCGCAATTGCAGCAAAACGGCCGGGGATTCCCGCCGCATTACCTGCATTCGACATGGCGCGATTATCTCTATTGGGATACCGAATTGCTGGCCTGAGATGGCTGACTGGTGGCGGGCGGGGACCACCGCAACACCAGCGTGAGCCCGGCAGGCGCATCGGCCAGCGCTGCCAGACGCATGGCATCGCGCCGGGCCCGGTCGATGATCGCCGCCGGTACATCGGCTTCGACCAGCAAGGCATCGCAGCGGCCCAGTGCCGATAACTGGTTCAGCGTCAGATCATCGGGGTCGGCGCTGGTGATCAAGATTGTCTGCACTTTTGTCACGGCTGTCGATACCCCGGAAATGGCCGCCGCCACCGCCGCCTCCGGATCGGTCAATGGTCGCAGCGGATCGAGCGCCGCGCCATCGGCGAGCGCCCGTTCCCATAGCCGCCGCCGGTCGGCTATGCCGGGGTGCGCCGCGCTGGCGGCCTTGCGCGCCTTGCCGATGGCACGCGCCAGCCCGCCCAACGATGCCGGCAGCAACGCCTCAAGCCGGCCGCGCAACGCTCGCGACAGGCTGGCCGACGCGCCGCCGGTGGAAATGGCAAGCTGGACCGGCGACCGGTCGATGATCGCGCCCATCAGAAAATCGCTCATCGCCGGGCGGTCGACGACATTTACCAGCAAGCCGCGCGACCGCAGTCGCGCCGCCGCTGCCGCCGCAGCGACAGGATCATCGGCGGCGATAAAAGCCAGTACGGGATTGGCAGCGTCTTCGCCGACAACAATGCCACCAGCCGCTTCGACCAGCCGGGCTTTTGCCGCGGCCGCTTCGGCCGCGTCGGGGCCGATCGCGAGGATGATAACCGGGCGCCCGGCGAGGACAAGGAACAGCGGCAACGAATCCATCACCACCAGATGCCAAGCCGATGACCGCTTGGCCAGCGCAATCGCGCCCTATCCCGGTCTAGTTGCGAATCTCGGGCTTCAGCGTGTAACGGCCGCCGTCGCGCCCCGAAAACATCTGGCCGACCGCCGGATGCTGGATCGGGTCACCATCACCATCGTGGAGCAGGTTTTGCTGGCTGACATAGGCAACATAGGATGATTCATCATTTTCAGCGAGCAGGTGATAAAAGGGCTGGTCCTTGCGCGGCCGCACGCTTTCCGGAATGGCATTCCACCATTCGTCGGTATTGTTGAAAACCGGATCGACATCGAAAATAACGCCGCGGAACGGGAATAACCGGTGGCGGACAATATCGCCGATCGTGAACGTTGCGGGCGTCGCAGCCTTTCCCGATTGCGTATCACCCGCCGCCGCGCCGGCGCGAAATTCAGTGCCCTTCATACGCTCGATCATATTCACAACCTTGTATCCCGCCCTGCAAACGGCGCCTTATACGACCCCCAATATAGGGGCTGATTGCGCGGCGTGAAGGGCCTGCCGCGCCGCGCTGACAGCGCAGCGCGACATAGGACTTGGCAAGCCCGCTCTGCCTCGTCTATACGCCGGCCCTTCGACCGGTTGCCAACCGCAGCCCGCCCCCACGGGGCCACCCCTGAGGAGAGGTGCCAGAGTGGTCGATTGGGACGGTCTCGAAAACCGTTGTGCCAGTGATGGTACCGTGGGTTCGAATCCCACCCTCTCCTCCACAGGGCCCTTCGGGGAACTCTCCAGCAGGTCAGTACCAGGTCAGAAACCGGGAAATGTCGATTCGTGATTCAAGCTTGCGGCCGGTGCGGGCGAGGAGGTGGCTGGTGATTTCGGCGCCGGGATCGATCGGCAGCACGACTTCATAGACGCGGTCATATTCGCTATGGGCGATGCGCCAGCCATCAGGGGTGCGGACATAGCGGTCGCTGTAAATGGCGGTGCCGATCGTGTCGGTGGCGCGCTCGGGGTTGATGAAGCGGTCTTCCAGATACCAGGTCCCCTCGGCACTGTCGGGGCCGGTGAAGCGGATTTCGGGCATATGGCCGTGATGTTGCGCGACGATGTCGGAATTGAAGGCGCTGCCGATGAAATCGACCATGTTCTGCTTGCCCTGGAGCTGGGCGCGATAGCCGCCACCGCGCAGGTCGATGGTCACGTCGTCGGTGAACAGGGTGATGAGTTCGGCCTCGTTCGCGGTGTCGATGCAGCGGAAATAGGCGTGTTTGAGCAGCTTTATGTCTTCAAGATCCGACAGTTGCTGGAGGGTGAAGGGCATGGTCAGTCTCCTTGCAGCAGGGCGCGCAACTGGTCGGGCAGCACCGGTGCCGCCAACGCATCGAGAAAAGCAATCCGTCCGGCAATGATGGCGCGGGCATCATCGGGGTGGGTCATGATGAAAAAATCGCGCGCCGCCAGCCCGGCAAAGATGATTTGCGCTGCTTTGGCCGGTGCCATGCTGGCGGCGAGCATCGCCTGCATGATGGCGCGGTGGTGCTCGGTGGCGGCGTCGCCCTGGTTGGCGCTGTCGAAAATCGCCGTGGCGACGGGCCCGGGGATGACCGAGGCGACATGGATCGGCTTGCCAGTCAGGCCGATTTCCAGCGCCAGTGTTTCGGTAAAGGCCTGTAGCGCATGTTTGGAAACGATATAGGCGCTTTGCATCGGCATCTGGCCAAAGGCCCCGACCGAGGCAATGTTGGCGATGAACGCCGGTTCGCCCGCCGCCAACATCGCCGGCACAAAGGCATGGACGCCGTTGATCGCCCCCATGACATTGATGTCGAGCGTCGCTTGCCAACGTGCCGGCGCAATATCCCAGCTCAAGCCCAGCGTTTCGATGCCGGCGCAATTAACCAGCAAGCGCACCGCGCCCCAGCGGGCGTGGACGGTCGCCGCCAGCGCCAGCATGGCATCTGCGCTGCGCACATCGGTCGGTATGGCCATAGCGTCCGGCCCCAGTGCATCCGCCAACGCCATGATTGCGGCGGCATCGACATCGGCGAGCGCGACCTTCATGCCCAGTCCTGCGGCATGGCGGGCGAGTGCGGCGCCAATGCCAGAGCCGGCCCCGGTGATGACCGCGACGCCGCCGGCAAAGGTTTCGGCGTTGGTCATCGCGGCTGCGATGCGGGTGGCAATGCGCGCGTCGTCGGCTTTCCCGTGTCATCCCGGGCTTGACCCGGGACCCAGCTTGCCAGGATCGCGCGCCGGAAGAAACTGGGTCCCGGGTCAAGCCCGGGATGACACAACAGGGGGCGGATGCGCGCAATGATCATGCGCGCGGTGCCGGGCCGCCGGGCAGCATCGCGTGGTATATCCCGGCGCTCCAGCCGCCATCGACCGCGAGTTCGGCGCCGTTGATATAGCTGGCGGCATCGGAACACAGGAACAGGCTGGCGGCGGCGACTTCCTGGGGCTCGCCGATGCGTTGCAGCGGTACCATCGTATAGTCTTTTTGCAGCGCATCGCCGGTCGCGCCGCCGGGGTTGCCCATCACGGTGTTCACACCGCCGGGGTGGATCGAATTGACCCGCACCCCCTTGGGGCCGAATTCCATTGCCGCGGTCTTGGTGATGCCGCGCAGACCCCATTTGGTCATCGCATAGCCGCCCAGCCCATTGGCGCCGCGCAGGCCATCGACCGATGATATGTTGACGATGGCGCCCCGGCCCGCGGCCTTCATGGCGCGGCCGACATGCTTCATGCCAAAAATCGGGCCCTTGAGGTTGATGCCGAGAATCCTGTCGAGATCGTCGGCGGTCAGGCTGTCGATATCCTTGAACATCAGGATCGCGGCATTGTTGACCAGCGCGTCGATGCGGGCGTGTTTGGCGATGACGGCGGCGACAAAAGCCTCCCACGCCGGTTCGGATGACACGTCGAGATGGTGAAATTCGCTGCGGGGCACATCGGCCGCAAGCGCTGCGCCTTCGGCATCGAGCACATCGGCGATGATGACAGTGGCGCCCGCATCGGCAAAGGCGCGCACGGTTGCCGCCCCCATGCCGCGCGCGCCACCGGTAATGATCGCGATGCGGCCGGTCATATCGGTCATGTCAGTTCTCCCCAGGTGGCCAGTTCGGTCTTGACGACCTTGCCCGATGCGTTGCGCGGCAGATCGGCGGTGATGATGACGCGGCGCGGTACTTTGTAGTTGGCGATATTGTCGCGCGCCCAGGCGATGATCGCCGCTTCGTCAGCGTTTTGGCCCGGCCGGAGGACGACGAACGCCCGGCCAATCTCGCCCATCCGGTCATCGGCAACGCCGATGACGGCGACCATTTCGATGGCGGGGTGGCGCGCCAGCAGCTTTTCGATTTCGGCCGGATAGCAGTTGAAGCCGCCCGAAATATACATGTCCTTCTTGCGATCGGTGATGCGCAGATAGCCGTTTTCATCGAGCACGCCGACATCGCCGGTGTGGAGCCAGCCCTCGGCATCGATGGCCTCGGCGGTGGCAGCCGGATCATCGAGATAGCCGGCCATGACGCCATAGCCACGCACCTGGATTTCACCGGTTTCGCCGGGTGCGGCGATGGCGCCTTCATCGGTAACGGTGCGCACCTCCAGCCCCGGCATGGCGCGGCCGCAGGTCGATGCGATCAGGTCGATGGGGTCACCCGAGCGGCACATGGTGATGGTGCCGCATTCGGTCATGCCATAGCCGGTGACGACGGTGGCAAAGCCGAGTTCGGACTGCATGCGCTCGACCAGCACCGGCGGCACAGTTGCGGCGCCAGTGACGGCGACACGGAGCGATGAGGTGTCACACGGGCGCGTGGCGATGGCAGCGAGCAGCGACTGGTAGATCGTCGGCGGGCCGGGGATGAAGCTTATCCGGTCATGCTCGATATGCGCCAGCGCCTTTTCGGTATCGAATGCCGGCATCGGGAACATGGTGGCGCCCTGGAGCAGGCACGCGACCCAGCCGGCCTTGTAACCGAACAGATGGAAGAACGGATTGACGATCAGATAGCGGTCACCCTCGCGCAGATCGACGACGCTGATCCAGTTGGTGAACATCGGGATGACGCGGCCATGGGTGGAGACAACGCCCTTGGGGCTGCCTGTGGTGCCGCTGGTGAACAGGATGTCGCTGATGTGATCGGGGGTAAGCGCGGCGAGAGCGGCGTCGACCGCCGGATCATCGGGGCTGGCGTTGGCGATATATGCCGGCCAATCGCGGTCGAAACACAGGGTCTGGCGCAAATCGGGCAGGTCTTCGCCGGCGATCAGTGCCGGGTAGTCGAGCCCCAGAAAGTCGCTGACGGTGCACAGGATCGAGACGCGGGCACGGCGCAATATGTCGCCGGCTTCGCTGCCCTTGAGCCGGGTGTTGAGCGGCACGATGGCAGCGCCGGCGATCTGGGCGCCGAGCGTGGCGATAATCCAGTCGCGGCGGTTGGGGGCCCAGATGGCGATGCGGTCACCGGATTTGGTGCCGGCGCTGATGAAGGCCGAGGCGGCGGTGCGGGCGTGGTGCCAGAGCTGGTTGAAGCTCCAGGTTTCGGCATTTTCGGTTATGGCGGGGGCATTGCCGAAGCGGCGGGCGGCTGCCTCTGCGGCGTGGGGGATGGTGGGGGGGAGGGTCATCGGCTGAAACCCCCCTCTCCCGCTTGCGGGAGAGGGGTGTGCCTTTGCAACCATTACGCGATTTCGAACAGGCCGGCGGCGCCCATGCCGCCGGCGATGCACATCGAGACGATGACGAGCTTGGCACCGCGGCGCTTGCCTTCGATCAGCGCGTGGCCGACGAGGC
>JBBQMB010000058.1:0-16767 GCA_038328515.1 Sphingomonadales bacterium | reverse complement strand
CTGGGCATCAACACGGGCGTTTCGGTCACCTTTACCTTCAACCGGCCGATCACCGCCGTTGGCTTCGACACGCGGCGCATGCAGAATCAGAGCGACCTGATCCAGATCGAGGTCGGCGGCACCACGCAATTGCCACCGGTTTTGCCGCTGTTCGTCGGCTATGTGTCCACCACTCCCTTCACGACACTGACCTTCAACCGGCAAGCGATTGCCACGTTCGGTGACGGCTTCAGTGTCGATAACCTGACGTTTTCCAGCAGCGCTGCCGTGCCGGAGCCGGCAAACTGGGCGATGTTGATCGCCGGGTTCGGCCTGGTCGGCACCATGGCGCGGCGCCGCCGGGCGCTGCTCGCCTGATCGGCCACCATCATCGAATGTAACAAATGGCCGGGAATGTCGCAAATGCGGCATTCCCGGCCATTTTTTTGGGATAGACCGACATGATACTGTCGGGGCATCGGGCCTGCGGCCGATTTTTGTCGGGGGACAAATCACATGGACATGACCAACTGGCTGGCAACCGCCGTACCGATTCTGACCAGCGTCGGGCTGAAGATCATCGGCGCCATTGTGCTCTATATGGTCGGTCGCTGGCTGATAAATGTCGCCATCGGCATCATGCAGCGGGTGCTGACCGCGCGCAATTTCGATCCGACGCTGCAACGCTACATCGCCAACATTCTGGCGGTCGTCCTCAACATCGTGCTGGTCGTGGCGATTTTGGGCTATTTTGGCGTTGAAACCACCAGCTTTGCCGCGCTTTTGGCTGGCGTCGGGCTTGCCGTTGGTGCCGCCTGGTCGGGGCTGCTCGGCAATTTTGCCGCTGGCGCCTTCCTCATCATCTTTCGCCCCTACAAGGTTGGCGATTATGTCGTGGCCGGCGGCGTGGAAGGCACCGTAACCGAAATCGGCCTGTTCAACACCACCATCACCAGCCCCGATAACGTCGTCACCATCGTCGGCAACGGCAAGGTTTCGGGCGATACCATCAAGAATTTCAGCGCGCATGATTATCGCCGCGTCGATCGCACCGCGCAGCTGGCCTTTGGCGTTGATCCGCTCGATGCCATCGCGCGTTTGAAGCCGTTGCTGGCCGCGGTCCCCAATGTCGTTGCCGAACCGGCGCCCGATGTCGAAATCATCGACTTCAACGCTCTCGGCACTGTGCTGGCGGTGCGGCCCTATTGCCACACCAAGGATTATTGGCAGGTCACTTTCGATACCAACAAGCTGATCGCTGCGACGTTTGGTGCGGCAGGCTATGCGGCACCGTTCAACGTGCAGGGCAACAAGGACGTCAAATAGGCCATAATGGTTGCCGGTCAGGTCGAGAAGCGCATCCGGCGCCGGGGTTTCGGTCACGCGTGCAGCAACCCGGCAATGGCTTGCCGATCTGGAAGCGCGCACCGGCCAAAAGCTGGTTCTCGTCAGGCGCAGACTTTCCCAGGGGTTGCAACAGTTATGAGACGCGATAATTTGGGGGTTATTGCAAGTGACACTGTCACCCGACGCCGGATTTGTTGGGGGCGTTGGGTTAGGTGAATATCAGACGGCAGGAAGATAAGTATACTGTCCCCGGAATTTAAATCAGTCACAATGAAGTTCCCCGCCGGGTTCAAACCGAACAAAATATCTAACCAATTCGTGCGGTGTAAATCCATGCCCATCTTTAAAAACTGTAAGTGATGCAGATATTAATTTACGTTGTGCGTCAGTGTAATTTAAAAATACACAATATACAGTAGCCCATCCATCTCTCACTTTGTATTTTGAACTCTCAGATTTAGTAATTGGCTCAGAATTGATGTGCGCTGCAAATTCGAAACATTAACCTGTTTTTTTATCTCAAACACCACATCATCGCGGCCACCTCGTAAGACAAATAGTTAAAATCCCGTCTCTGGGTCATAGGTCCGGCGCGTTTCCAAATCTGATACCCATGTCATTCATCGATACTCCTCGAATACTTATTGTCCATTAGCGTTCTGGAAAATTCCGATGACAGTGTACTTGATTGATACGCCATGTCCGATCCTCCACGAAAACAGCATGGCCCGTCCGGCCCATATAGTCATCCCCGGCGCGGCACCCGGCGCGGGCCGAGATGCTTTGGGCTGTTGCAAATGTCGAGGTTACGTCCCCGCTGCCCGTTTGTCGGCGAAAGGCCTTGCCGCCAGTCGGTTGACGATGATCCGGCGCCACCGCCGCCCAAAACCCACCGCCGCGCGCCCGGCTTTACAACCCTGCCCGGCCTCCGCATACGGGCGCTTTCGCCATGGCTTCCAGGGTTGACACTATGATGCCGCGTACGGTTGTCGCTGCTTTGCTGATCGGGTTGCCCATGATGTCGAACGCTGCTCCCGTCACATACCCCGCCACCGCGACGGTTTCCCAAACCGATGTGATGCACGGCGTGACGGTCGCCGACCCGTATCGCTGGCTGGAAGGCGATGTGCGCACGCAAAAGCCGGTGGCCGATTGGGTGGCCGAACAGAATCAGGTGACACAGGCCTATCTGGCGACCTTGCCGGGCCGGGCGGCGCTCAAGTCGCGGCTGACGCAATTATTCGACTATGAGCGGGTGACGCTACCCGAAGCGCGTGGTGGCCGGGTTTTCTATCGCCGCAACAGCGGTTTGCAGAACCAAGCCGTGCTGATGGTCGAGGAAGCGGGCGTCGCGCGGCCGTTGATCGATCCCAATGGCTGGGCCAAGGATGGCGCCACCGCGCTCGCCGAATGGGCGCCATCGCCCGATGGAAAATTGCTCGCCTATGCGGTGCAGGATGGCGGCAGCGACTGGCGCCGGGTCAAGGTCATCGAGGTCGCCACTGGCACGATCCTGGCCGATGATCTCGACTGGGTGAAGTTTTCGCAGGCGCCGGCGTGGCAGGCTGACAGCAGCGGCTTTTTCTACAGCCGCAACCCCGAAACCCCCGGCGGCAAGGATTTTGTCTCGGCGGTTTACGACCATAGCGTGTTTTTCCACCGCATCGGCACGCCGCAATCGGCTGACACGCTGGCTTATGCCTCGCCCGACAATCGTGGCTATTACAACGAAGCCGAAACCAGCGGCGATGGTCGCTGGCTGGTCATCCGATCGAGCACCGGCTCGGACGCCAGCTATGAAATCCGGGTAAAGGATCTCGGCAAACCTGACGCCAGCCTGACCACATTGGTGCCGGCGCGCACGCACGACTGGCGCTTTGTCGGCAACAAGGGCGACACGCTGTATTTCGTCACCAACGCTGGCGCGCCGCGTTACCGGCTGGTGGCGTTCGACAAATCGGGCGCAAGCCCGCGTGAAATCGTGCCCGAAGGCACAGCAACGCTGACCGGCGGGTCGATCGTTGGCGACACGCTGCTGGTGACGGCGCTGCAGGATGCGCGGACGGCGGTGCGCCGCTTCACGCTGGCCGGCGCGCCGATGGGTGAGATCGCCCTGCCCGGGCTCGGTACCGCCAGCGGCTTTGACGCCGTGCCGGGAACGGCAACGGCCTATTACGCCTTCACCAGCTATAATGCCCCGACAACGCTCTATCGCTACGATGCCACGACCAACACCAGCAGGGTTTTTGCCGCCCCCAAGGTGGCGTTCAACCCGGCGGATTATGTTGTCGAACAGCGATTTTTTGCATCGAAAGACGGCACCCGTGTGCCGATGTTCATCGCCCACAAAAAGTCCAACGACCTCTCAAAGCCGACGCCGACGCTGATGTATGGTTATGGCGGCTTCAACATCAACGTGCTGCCAGCGTTTCAGGTCGATGCGCTGGCGTGGATGGAAATGGGCGGCGTTTATGCCGAAGTGACGCTGCGCGGCGGCGGCGAATATGGCGCCGCCTGGCACGATGCCGGGCGCCGGCTCAACAAGCAGAATGTCTTTGATGATTTCATCGCCGGCGGGGAATATCTGATTGCCTCGGGTATTACCCCCAAGGACGGCCTCGCCATTCAGGGCGGCTCCAACGGCGGGCTTTTGGTGGGCGCAGTGGTCAACCAGCGGCCCGACCTGTTTGCCGCCGCGCTGCCCGCGGTCGGCGTCATGGACATGCTGCGCTTTCCCCTGTTCACCGAAGGCCGCACCTGGACCGATGATTATGGCGAGCCCGAAGACCCGGTGCAGTTCCGCAATTTGCTTGGCTATTCGCCGTATCACAACATCCGCAGCGGCAAGGATTACCCCGCCATATTGGTGACCACCGCCGATACCGATGATCGCGTCGTGCCGGGCCATAGCTTCAAATATACCGCCGTGCTGCAAGCCGCCGCGATCGGGGACAAGCCGCACCTGATCCGTATCGAAACCCGCGCCGGCCATGGCAGCGGCAAGCCGACATCGAAGCAGATCGACGAAATCACCGATTTGTGGAGCTTTATCGGGTTTTGGACCGGGCTAACGCGGTAAAAAGCCCCCCTCTCCCGCCTGCGGGAGAGGCGAGAGACGCGCCAGCGTCCCGGGTGAGGGTGTTCCCGAGTTTCGACACGCGTGTACACCCTCACCCGCCGCGCTGGCGCGCGTGTCGCCTCTCCCGCACGCGGGAGAGGGGCACTATCCGGCGTTCTGCCCGTTCGCTGCCAGCGTATCACCCGCAAGATACAGCGACCCGGTGATCAGAACCACCGGCGGCCTGGCGCGATCAGCCTGGCGCGCGATTTCAGCAAGCGCGCTGGCGACATCGGGATAGGCCTGACCCGGCAGGCCGGCTTCGCGCGCGATGCGCACCAGATCATCGGGCGGGTGGCCGGCATGGCCTTCGACCGGTACGGTATGGATGGCGGTGGCATGGGGCACAAAGGCCCGCAAAAAGCCGCCGGCGTCTTTGGCTGCGAGCATCCCGGCGACAATGTGGAACGGCCGATCAGCGAGCATCGCGCCGGAAAAATGCGCCGCAATCGCCTTGCCGGCGGCGGGGTTGTGGCCGCCGTCGATCCAGACCTCGGCATCGGCCGGCAACAGCGCCGTCAGCGGCCCGACATCGAGGCGTTGCAACCGCGCCGGCCATTCCGCCCAGCCCATGCCGGCACGCAATGCGCCATCATTAACCGGCACGACATCCTGCGCCCGCAGCATCGCAATGGCGAGCGCCGCATTGTCGATCTGATGGGCGCCGGCGAGGCGCGGCAGCGGCAGTTGCAACCGCCCGGCGGCATCGCGAAAATGCAGCGCACCTTCATAAACGGCGGCATCCCAATCATCACCGCGGATGTGCAGCGGTGCCCCGGCCACCCCCGCAACTTCGGCAATCCGCGCGGTGACGGCCTTGGGGTAGCGCGAGATCACCATCGGCACGGCTTTTTTGGCGATGCCGGCTTTTTCGCGGGCAATATCGAGGATGGTCGGACCCAGCCATTGCTGGTGATCGAGGCCCAATTGCGCAATCCCGGTGACCAGCGGTGCAGCGATTACATTGGTCGCATCCATGCGCCCGCCCAAGCCCACTTCGATGATGCAGGCATCGGCGGGTTCGCGCGCAAAGGCGAGAAACGCCAGCGCCGTCGTCAGTTCGAAAAAGGTGATCGGCTGGCCGCCATTGCGCGCCAGAATATCGCGCAGCAAGTCGCACAAGGCTTCATCATCGATGACCTGGCCAGCGACGCGAATCCGCTCGTTGAAACGGATCAGGTGCGGCGACGTGTAAACATGAACGCGGCGCCCCGAAGCTTCGAGACAGGCGCGCAAAAACGCCACGGTCGAGCCCTTGCCATTGGTGCCGGCGACATGAAACACCGGCGGCAGCTTGTTCTGCGGATTGCCGAGCCGCGACAACAGCCGTTCCAGCCGCACCAGCGTCAAATCGATCTCAACCGGATGCAGGGCATAGGCCGCCTGCAGCAGCGCATCTAGCACCGGATTATCCGACCGCGCCCGTGGCATTTTGGCCCCCGCCACCATTGTCACGCCACCGCGGCGATGCGCCTTGCCATCAGCATGCCGAGCAGCCGGGCCAGGGTTTCCTGCATTTCGTTCCTGTGCACGACCATGTCGAGCATGCCGTGTTCGAGCAGATATTCGGCGCGCTGAAAACCCTCGGGCAGTTTCTCGCGGATCGTCTGTTCGATGACGCGTTGCCCGGCAAAGCCGATCAGCGCCTTGGGTTCGGCGATCTGGATATCACCGAGCATGGCATAGCTCGCCGTAACGCCGCCGGTCGTCGGATCGGTGAGCACGACGATATAAGGCAGCCGCGCTTCTTTCAATTCAGCGATGCCGACCGTGGTGCGCGGCATCTGCATCAGGCTGAGAATGCCTTCCTGCATGCGGGCGCCGCCGGCGGCGGTGAAGACGATGAAGGGCACTTCGGCCGCCACCGCTGCGCGCGCACCAGCGAGAAAGGCCTCGCCAACGCCCATGCCCATCGATCCGCCCATGAAAGCAAAATTCTGAACAGCCACGATGGCGCGCACGCCGCGTATACGGCCATCGCCAACGGTCATCGCTTCGGGTTCACCAGTGGCGGCCTTGGCGGCGCGCAGCCGATCGACATAGCGTTTTTGATCGCGGAATTTCAGCGGGTCTTCGGCAACCTTGGCCACGGCCACGCTCGCATAGTCGCCATCGAAAATCTGGGCGAAACGTGCCTTGGGGCCAATGCGTTCATGATGGTCGCAGCGCGGGCAGACCGACAGATTTTCATCCCATTCCTTGGTGTAGACCATGGTCCCGCAACTGCGGCACTTGGTCCACAGATTGTCGGGCGTCTCCCGCCTGGACATGAAGCCCGTCAGTTGCTGGCGAGTGCGGGTGATCCAGCTCATGCGGCATGCTCCTTCTGGCGGGCGCCGCGCACGGCGCTGGCAAGCCCGGCGACGAGCGCGCCGACCCGGGCGGGAATATCATTGGCGCGCGCTGCCGCCGCTGCCCCGATGCAATCGACAATCGCCGAACCCACGACGACAGCATCGGCATGGACGGCGATGGCGGCGGCCTGTTCGGGGGTGCGCACGCCGAAACCGACGGCAATCGGCAGCCTGGTTGTCTGTTTCAGCCGTGCGACGGCGGCCGCGACATCGGTCGCGGTCGCGGCATTGGCGCCGGTAACGCCCGCCACGGCGACATAATAAAGGAACCCCGACGCGCCATCGAGCACGCGGGGCAGCCGTTGCGCATCGGTGGTCGGCGTCGCCAGCCGAATGAGGTGGAGGCCATGCGCCGACAGATCGGGCACCAGTTCGGCGGCTTCTTCAGGGGGCAGATCGACAACGATGGTGCCATCGAGCCCGGCCGCCTTTGCGTCAGCGGCAAAACGCGCCGGGCCATAGGCGAGAATCGGGTTGAAATAGCCCATCAGAATCAGCGGCGTGGCCGCATCTTCGCGGCGGAAATCGGCAACCATCGCCAGCACATCGCGCAACCGCGTGCCGCCTTCAAGGCTGCGGATATTGCCGAGCTGGATCGACGCGCCATCGGCCATCGGGTCGGTGAACGGCATGCCGAGCTCAACGATATCGGCACCATTGGCGACCAGCGACCGCAGCACTTCGGCCGATGTGGCCAGATCAGGGTCACCGGCAGTCACAAAGGTGACGAGCGCGGCGCGGCCTTTTGCGGCGCAATCGGCAAAGCGGGCGGAAAGGCGATCAGCGCTCACAGCGTCACCCCGAGCGCTTCGGCGACGGTGAAAATGTCCTTGTCGCCCCGACCGCACAAATTCATCACGATTAACTGATCAGCGGCCATCGTCGGCGCGAGGCGCTTGATCGCGGCGAGCGCATGCGCCGGTTCCAGCGCCGGGATGATCCCTTCGACCATGCACAGCATCTTGAAGGCATCGAGCGCTTCGGCATCGGTTGCCGATTGATATTCGACACGGCCGATGCTGTGCAGCCAGGCGTGTTCCGGCCCGATGCCGGGGTAATCGAGTCCGGCCGAAATGCTGTGCGCTTCGGTGATCTGGCCGTCTTCGTCCTGAAGCAGCATGGTCTTGTTGCCGTGCAGCACCCCCGGCCGCCCGCCGGCGAGCGAGGCGGCGTGTTTTTCGGTCGACAGGCCATGGCCCGAGGCTTCGATGCCGATCATCCGCACGCTGGCATCATCGAGGAACGGGTGGAACAAGCCGATGGCGTTCGAGCCGCCACCAATCGCCGCGACGAGCAGATCGGGCAAGCGGCCTTCGGCTTCGAGGATCTGTGCGCGGGCTTCGGTACCGATGACGCTTTGGAAATCACGCACCAGTTCAGGGTAAGGGTGCGGGCCGGCGGCGGTGCCGATGATGTAAAAGGTATCGTGCACATTGGTCACCCAGTCACGAAGGGCTTCGTTCATCGCATCCTTGAGCGTGCGAGAGCCCGATTCAACCGCGCGCACTTCGGCGCCGAGCAGCTTCATGCGGAACACATTGGGCGCTTGTCGCTCGATATCACGCGCACCCATGTAGATGATGCACGGCAGGCCGAAGCGGGCGGCGACAGTCGCGGTGGCGACGCCATGCTGGCCGGCGCCGGTTTCGGCGATGATCCGGGTTTTGCCCATGCGTTTGGCGAGCAAAATCTGGCCGATGCAATTGTTGATCTTGTGCGCGCCGGTGTGATTGAGTTCGTCGCGCTTCAAATAAATCTTGGCGCCGTTGCCGGGTTGACCGGCGGCTGACGCCACCTTGGCCAGATGTTTTGTCAGTGGCTCGGCAAAATACAACGGGCTCGGCCGGCCGACATAATGGTGGAGCAGATAATCGAATTCAGCCCGGAACGCCGGGTCAGCCTTGGCCGCGATATAGGCTTTTTCGAGATCAAGGATCAGCGGCATCAGCGTTTCGGCGACATAGCGGCCGCCAAAAGCACCGAAATGGCCCTGGGCATCAGGGCCAGCGCGCAACGAGGTATGTGCGTTCATGCGCCGCGCACCGCATCGGCAAAAGCCTGCATCTTCGCCACTGATTTCACGCCTAGTCGCTCCTCAATTCCCGATGACACATCGACAAACGCCGGGCGCAACACCGCCAGCGCCGCCGCCACATTGCCGGCATCCAGCCCGCCCGACAGCCCCCATGGCATCGGTGGAGCAACGCCTTGCATCAAGCGCCAGTCGAATGCCAAGCCATTTCCGCCGGGCAACACCGAATCCTTGGGCGCCTTGGCATCGAGCAACAGTTGGTCGGCCGGCCCGGCGCCGGCAATCGCTGCAGCAATGTCGGCGCGGGTGGCGACGCCCGCCGCCCGCCACACTTCACGGCCGGTGCGCGCCCTGACCGCGGCGATACGTTGCGGCGATTCGCGCCCGTGAAGCTGCAAGATGTCGATGCCGGCGGCGAGCACCGCATCGATCAGCGCATCATCGGCATCAACGAGCACCGCGACATTGCCAACGCTGCCCGGCACCGCCGCGATCAATCCGGCGGCGCGATCGGGCGTCACATAGCGCGGCGAGGGCGCGAAAAAATTAAAGCCAATCCAGCGCGTGCCCGCCGCCACTGCCGCGGCGACGGTTTCGGGCGTGGTGAGGCCACAAAATTTGATCGGAGTCATGTCAGTCGGAAATTTCGGCCAGGATTTGCGCGGCGGCTGCCGCCGGGTCGGCCGCCGCCGTGATCGGCCGGCCGATGACCAGCATCGTCGCGCCTGCCGCCAGCGCCTCGCGCGGCGTCATCACGCGCTTTTGATCGCCGAGCGCACTGCCGGCGGGGCGGATGCCAGGCACGATGAACTGACCATCTGGCCAGATATTGCGCAGAGCGGCAACTTCGTGCGGCGAACAGACGACCCCATCGAGCCTGGCGGCTTGCACAAGACCTGCCAGCCGCAACACCTGCGCGGCGGTGACATCGCCGGTGCCATCGCCAACGCCCATCGCCGTCAGGTCGCCATCATCAAGGCTGGTCAGCACCGTGACGGCGATCAGCTTTGTGGTTTGCGCACAGGCCGCGCGCGCCGCCGCCAGCATGGCCGGGCCGCCGCCGGCATGGACATTGACCATGTAAAGATCGAGCGGCGCCAGCGACCTGAGCGCACCGGCCACCGTGTTCGGAATATCGTGGAGTTTCAAATCGAGAAACACCGGCACGCCCGTTGCCGCGATGGCACGCACGCCAGCGGGGCCGTTCGCCATGAAGAATTGCAGCCCCAGCTTTACCCCGCCGACAAAAGGCGCAACCGCGCGCGCCAGCGCTGCGGCCTCGCCAGCGTCGGACGTATCGAGCCCCACAAAAATCGGGTTGGGCGTCATGCGCCGGCCGGTGGCACAATGGTTGGCTGCGCCTGTGAAGGCAATGTGCTGGTGCCTGGCAACGCATCGGGCTTGCCGCCGGTCCGGGTTGCCTTGCGCTTGAAACTGGCTATCGCGCCGAGATGATAGAGCCAGGTCGGCAACCAGCCTGCGACAAAGGCCAATCCGAGCAGCAACGGCAATCGGACGCTGACGATAGCGCCATCGGGCAAGCGAAAAGGCACCGGAGTCCAATTTGCCACCGACAACAGCAAAAAGGCGACCAGCAGCGCCGTCAGCATGATCCAGCGCAAAATCGACATTGTTTCTCCCAAAATCCTGATCGTTTATTTCGGGCAAACTAACACAGGCAGGCGGCACATGGCCATGTCAGCTCAGATCTCGCCATCGACAGGCGCGATGCCGATCGCGTCAAGCGCTGCCATCAAGGCGGTGGCAACGGTCGCCAGCAGCGCCGGATCGGTGGCGCGGATAACGAAATTGGCGCCGGTCTTGCCCTCGCGCCAAAAGGGATAGCTGCCGATCTGGACGCCGGGATGGGCCTTTTCAACCGCGCCAAGCGTGACGGCCACGGTCGATTCCTGCGTCCAGGCCGCCACAGTGCGCGACAGCACCGGCGCGCCGCCGGGCAATTGGCCATCGAGCGCTGCCAGCATGCCCTGGGTTATCATCGGCACCCCGGCCATGATGAAGATGTTGCCGATGCGAATGCCCGGCGCCTTGGTGCGGGGGTTTTCGATGAGGCTGGCACCCTCGGGGGTGCGCGCCATGCGCAGCCGGGCGTCGGTCAGCTTGTCACCATAATGTTCGGCAAGGATGGCGCGGGCATCGGGGTGGACGATCACCGGCACATCGAGCGCTGCCGCAATCGCATCGACGGTGATGTCATCATGTGTCGGGCCGATGCCGCCGGTGGTGAACAAATAATCATGGGCGGTGCGCAGCGCGTTTACCGCATCGCCGATTGCCGCCATGTCATCCGAGACGACGCGCACTTCCTTCAGCCGGATGCCCTGCACCCCCAGCCATTTTGCCAGATAGGCGATATTGGCATCCTGGGTCCGCCCCGACAGGATTTCATCGCCAATGACGAGCAGGGCGGCAGTCCAGATTCGCGAAATGTCCATCGTACCCGGTTAGACCAGCACGTCGCAGGCGTGAAGGTCTTTATGGACTTGAGCCGCCTCAGCGCCTATCTGTCACGGCATAATGACCATGCCATCTCTCGCTTACGAAACCATCGCCGACCCGTCGGAAGGCCCCATCCGCCTGCACAATGCCGACGCCTTTGCCGGCATGCGCAAGGCCGGGCGGCTGGCGGCGCAAGTCCTCGACATGTTGACCCCACACGTCGTGCCCGATGCCGTGACGCTCGATCTTGATCGCATGGCGTATGAATTCGTGCGCGCCACCGGCCATGATTCGGCGACGATCTTCTATCGCGGTTTCAGCCACAGCCTATGCATCAGCGTCAATCATGTCGTCTGCCACGGCATTCCATCGGCCCGGAAGTTGAAAGACGGCGACATCGTCAACATCGATGTGACCGTGGTTGTCGATGGCTGGCACGGCGATACCAGCCGCATGTTCCTGGTGGGCGAAGTGCCCCTGAAGGCCAAAAAGCTGGTCGATGTGACCTATGAATGCCTGATGCTCGGTATCGAAGCGGCGCGGCCGGGCGCGACGCTCGGCGACGTTGGCCATGCCATCCAGAACCATGCCGAAAAGCAACGGATGAGCGTGGTGCGCGATTTTTGCGGGCACGGGCTGGGGCTGAATTTCCACGAAGCCCCCAATGTCGTCCATGTCGGCAAACCCGGCCGCGGCGTCGTGCTGCGCCCCGGCATGTTCTTCACCATCGAACCGATGATCAACCTCGGCACATCGGCGGTAAAGCTGCTCGATGACGGCTGGACGGCAGTAACGCGCGACCGCGCCCTGTCGGCGCAGTTCGAACACAGCATCGGCATCACCGAAACCGGCAACGAGATTTTCACCGCTTCGCCGATGGGCCATAGCGCGCCACCCTATCGGGCTTGATCGGTAGCGGGTCCGCCGCCACACTCACGGCCATGACCGACAGTGATTCCAGTGGCCATCGCGCTTCCGGCGACGCCGGCCACAGGGAGCGCCTGCGCGCGCGGCTGCTGGCGGGTGGCGGCGATGGGTTCCATAATTATGAGCTGCTCGAATATCTGCTCGGGCTGGCTATTCCGCGCCGCGACACCAAGCCGCTCGCCAAACAGTTGCTCGCCGAATTCGGTAGCCTGCCGGTGTTGCTGGCAGCGACACCACTTGAGCTCAAACGTATCGACGGGCTTGGCGATGGCGCGATTGCCGCGTTGAAATTCGTCGAGGCCGTGGCGTTGCGATCGCTGCGTACGGCAGCACTCGATCGCCCGGTGCTCAGCGGCTGGCAGGCGCTCACCGACTATCTCCATGCCGCGATGGCGCACCGCGTCACCGAGGAATTCCGCGTGATTTTCCTCAACAATCGCAATGTCATGATCCGCGATGAAGCCATGGGCCAGGGCACGGTCAACCAGGCGCCGGTCTACCCGCGCGAGATCGTCAAACGCGCGCTGGAATTGGGGGCTTCCGGGCTGGTGCTGGTGCATAACCACCCATCGGGCGACCCGCAGCCGTCGCGCGACGATATCATCATGACCAAGGCGGTGATCGAAGCCGGGCGTCACCTCGGGCTATCGGTGCACGACCATGTCATCATCGGCCGCGGCGGCCATGTCAGCATGCGGGCGCAAGGCCTGATTTGATCGTATCGGGCCGGTGATGACATAGCGGCCCCTGCCTGCTACGTCGCCACCATGACAATTTACCTCCACCAGGGCGATCTGCCCCATGATGTCTTTGCCGCTGGGCCGATCGCGGTTGACAGCGAAACGATGGGCCTTCACCCGCATCGTGACAGGCTATGCCTGTTGCAGCTTGCCGATGGCCAGGGCGATGAACATCTCGTGCGCTTCACCAAGGGCCAGTACGACGCCCCGGTGCTGAAGGCCGTGCTGGCCGATCGCAGCCGCATCAAGCTGTTCCATTTTGCCCGTTTCGATCTGGCCGTCATCAAGCACTATCTTGGTGTCGATGCGACCCCGGTGTTTTGCACCAAGATCGCGTCGAAACTCGTGCGCACCTATACCGATCGCCATGGCCTGAAGGACGTGCTGCGCGAGACCGTTGGTGTCGACATTTCCAAGGCGCAGCAATCATCCGACTGGGGCGCCGCCGAACTTTCCGATGCGCAAAAGGAATATGCCGCGAGCGATGTGCGCTTTTTGCACCGCGCCCATGCCGTGCTCGTCGAGCGGCTGGCGCGCGAAGGCCGCACCGAACTGGCGCAGGCCTGTTTCGATTTTCTGCCGACCCGGGCCGATCTCGACCTAGCCGGCTGGGACGAAACCGACATTTTTGCGCACCTGTAGTTGTCGATGACGGCTGATGCCATCTTGCTGACGCGCCGCCAGCGCGCGGCGCTGCCGGGCAGTGGCCATGACCGGCTGATGGGGTTGCTCAAGCTGGCACTGCCCGCGGCGGCGATTGCCGTCCTGCTCACCATCGTCATCTGGCCACTGACAAAAGTGCAGGAATTCAGCTTCCTGCTCGCCAAGGACAAGGTGGCCATGGCCACCGAACGCCTGCGTCTCGACAAGGCGGTCTATCGCGGCGAAACCGCGCGCGGCGAAGCTTTTGTGATCAGCGCCGGCAGTGCGGTGCAGCGCAGCAGCGCCCAACCGGTTGTCGAACTCACGGACATGAAGGCCCGGCTGGCGATGGCCGATGGCCCGGCGGTCGTCATCGCACCGTCAGGCCGCTATTTTCTCGATAGTGACAAATTGCAAATAAGCGGGCCGGTAACGCTCGATTCCGCCGCCGGCTACAGCCTCGATTCAGCCACCGTCGATATCGATCTCAACAGCCGCAAGGTTTCAACCACCGAACCGGTTACCGGCAAATTGCCGATCGGCACCTTTCGCGCCGGTAATTTCAATGCCGATATTCAGGGCCGCAAACTGGTGATGGCCGGCGGCGTCCACTTGCGCATTTACGGGCGCGCGGGCAAGGCAGGCGGATGAAGATGCTCCGGCCCGAAACGATGCTGCTGCTTGTCATGCTATTGCCGTTGGCAGGGGCAGCCGCCCAGACGTCGGCGCTGAAGGGTCTCGACACCGGGGCGCCGATCGATGTCGATGCCTCGCGGATCGAAATTCAGGATGCCGCCAACCAGGCGGTGTTTTCCGGCGCCGTCGTCATTCGCCAGGGCAAACTCACACTCAATGCCGATACGGTGAAGGTGCTGTATTCGCGTGACAAAGCCGGCAACCCCGAGATGCAGCGGCTTGATGCGCGCGGCCATGTCAAGCTGGTATCCCCAACCGAACGCGCCACCGGCAGCACCGGCATTTATGATGTTGCGTCAAAAATCATCACCCTCACCGGCAATGTCACGCTCGATCGCGGTGGTTCGAACCTTGTCGGCCAGCGCCTCGTGCTCAACCTCGTCAGCGGCCAAACCAGTTTTGACGGACGCAGCGGCGGCACGGCGGCGGCGCCGGGCACCACCCCGGGCCGTGTTTCGGGCCGTTTCATCGTACCGCAACGCCCGCCTGGCAAATAAGCGCGCCGCTGCCGCTTGTGCTGGCCGATTTGTCCGGACAAACTGCCGGCCATGGATACCAGCTTCGATACCCCCGGCCGCATCAAATGCGGGACCATCACCACGCCAGATATCGCCGCGAGCGTGGCCGATTACACCGGCGTGCTCGGGCTCTCGATTATCGAAGATTCGGCGGTCACGGCCGATCTGGCGGCCGCCTGGGGGGCGCCGGCGCTGGTGGGCAAGCGCTCGGTGCTGTTGCGCCATGCCGATGGCCGACCGTTTTTTCTGCGGCTCGTCGAAGCAACACCAACCGCCTATGTGCCACTGCGCAGCCATGGCTGGGCGGCGTATGAACACACTGTCGCCAATTGCGATGCGCTGTTTGCTGACATCAAGGGCTCAGCCTTCACCGTCATCGGCGAGCCCAAGCTGGTGCCGGGGTTCGATAATTTCATTCCGTTTCAAGTCGTTGGCCGCGCTGGCGAAGTGCTGTATCTCAACCAGGTGCTGAAATCGGGAATGACCGATCTCGATCTGCCGCACACAAAAGCGCGCGTCGACGAGATGTTCATCGCCATCCTTGCCGCTCCGGATCGTGCCGCCGCGGTGGCGTTCCACCACGAAAAACTCGGGTTCGAGGTCGGTGACACCTGGTCGATCCCCTATAGCGTCATCAACAACAGCTTCGGCCTGCCCGCCGATACCATCACCGATATGACGATGACCAAAACCGGCCGGCTGCCCGCATCGGAAATCGATCAATATCCCGCCGCCGCGACCCCGCGCACGCGGCTGCCGGGCGAACTGCCCCCCGGCAATGCCATGGTCAGCTTCATATGCGCCAACCTTGACGCGGTCACGGCGCCGTTCCTCACCCCGTCGGCCCGCCGCAACGGCGCGCTGTATGCCGGCAGGCGGACAGCGGTGGTGCGAGGCGCTGCCGGCGAACTGATCGAACTTATCGAGGCCGTATGACCACATCCCGCCACTTCGTCGATGTCCGCAACCCCGATGGCAGCTCGCGCCGGGTGCATTACCGCCGCGCCGGATCGGGGCCGCCGGTTGTGCTGGTGCATCAATCGCCGCGATCAAGCGCCGAATATGAAGCGCTGATGGCGCATTGGGCGGCGGATTTCACCTGCCTCGCGCCGGACACGCCGGGCTTTGGCGAATCCGCACCGCTACCCATGCCCAACCCGCATGTGAATGATTATGCCGATGCCGTGCTGGCCTTCATGGATGCGATGGGGCTGGCGCAGGCCGGCGCCTATGGCACGCATTCGGGCGCCATCACGCTCATCACCGCCGCCAAGCGCGCGCCGCAGCGCTTTGCCGCCATCGCCGCCAATGGCTATGCGGTGTGGACCGATGCCGAACGCGCCGATTTTGGTGCCAATTACACCCCGGCGTTCGTGCCGCTGCCCTATGGCGAACACCTCGCCTGGGTCTGGCACCGGATCCGCGAACAAAGCTGGTTTTTTCCCTGGTATGCCGCCGATGATGCGCATCGGCTGTCGGTTGCGCACGATAACCCCACCACCAACCATGCGATGATCATGGACATATTGGCGGCCGGCGAGAGCTATGCGCAGGGCTATGCCGCAATGCTGCAAGCCCCGCGCGACCTGCCAGCCCCCGGCGCGCCGACGCCGCCGGTGTTCATTTCGGGGCGCAATGGTGATCCGCTGCAGGCCCATATCGACCGGCTCGGCGACCTGCCGACGGGTTGGGCGGCGTATAAGCTGGTAACCGAAGCCGAGGTTGAGGCGGCGTCACGCGACTGGCTGCTGCGCTATCAGGTCAGCGCGACCCCGGATGCACCGGCCCCCGCCGATCAAGGCTATGTGACGGTGCCGGGCTTTGGCCAGTTGCATTGGCTCGGCGACCCCGGCAGCGACACGGTCGTCATCCACAACCCCGGCAGCGCCGCCGAAATGGTGGCGCGCGCCGGAACGCTGGCGATCGACCTGCCCGGCCATGGCCTGTCGGATGG
>JBBQMB010000057.1:0-16787 GCA_038328515.1 Sphingomonadales bacterium | reverse complement strand
GCCGACCGTGGTCGCTTCGGCGGCTGCCTTGGCAAAGGCCTTGGCGGCCGCCATCTTGCCCGCCGGCACCAGCATGCGAGTCGGCGCGTTGCACGATTGGCCGCTGTTGGTCATCAGCGTCTTGATCCCGCCAGTGACGGCCTTTTCCAGATCGGCATCGTCCAGGATGATGTTGGGCGATTTGCCGCCCAATTCCTGGTGGACGCGCTTGACCGTCGGCGCGGCATTCTTGGCAACCTCCACCCCGGCACGGGTGCTGCCGGTGAAGCTGACCATATCGACTTCGGGGTGCGACGAGAGCGCCGCGCCAACCGTCGGGCCATCACCATTGACGAGGTTGAACACCCCTGCCGGCACACCGGCGGCGTGCATGACTTCGGCCCAGAGCACCGCCGAAAACGGCGCGATTTCGGAAGGCTTCAACACCATGGTGCAACCGGTGGCAATTGCCGGCACGACCTTGCAGGCGATCTGGTTGATCGGCCAGTTCCACGGCGTGATGAAGGCGCAAACCCCCACCGGCTCATGGGTGATCAGCGTCGTGCCGCGCAGTTCCTCGAACTTGTAATTCTTGAGCACTTCGATGCCGGTCATCAGATGGCCGACGCCGATTGCGGCTTGCGCCTGCATGGCCAGCCAACCCGGCGCGCCCATTTCCTCGGTGATCGCCGCGGCGATCTCGGGAAAACGCTTCTGATATTCGGCCAGGATATTCTGCAGCAGTTCGATCCGGTCGGCCCGGCTGGTCTGGCTATAACCGGCAAACGCCGTTCGCGCCGCCATCACTGCCTTGTCGGCATCCTTGGCCGTGCCCATCGAGATGACGCCGCAGACCGCTTCGGTCGCCGGGTTGATGACATCGATTTGCGCCGGGACAATCGGATCGACCCAGGCACCGCCGATATAGAATTTGCGATAGTCACGCATGCTGATCACTCCCAAGGCTTGTTTGAAAACCTTCTACGGCACGGTGACGTTCGCGTCACCCTACGTATTTTCAGCGCAACATCATCCCTCCCCGCAGGAGGGAGGGACAGAGAAGACTTATTTCGCCAGCACCATCATTGCCGCGGCGCTCATCGCTTCCACTCCGGTCGCAATGGTGGGGCCCGGATCGGGCGCCCAGCCGCTATTGTGCAGCGATGGGATCGCCGGCCCGCCATTCTGCGCTGCTTCCCATTTGGCTTTCGGCACGCCGCCGAGCCAGAAGATCACCGTCTGGATAGCCGGGTCGGCTAGGCCATATTCGCTATAATCTTCGCTGGCCATCGACGGATCGAGGCTTATCACCCGCTCGGCGCCCAGCGTGCGCGTCAGGGTTTGCGTCACCCGTGCCGCCAGCGCCGGGGTGTTACGGGTCGCCGGCACATCATGGATGACGGTCATCACCGGCATCCGGTCATCGGGGAACCCCGCCGCAATGGCCTCGCCGCGCGCCACCCGGTCGATGCCCGATAACAGGCGCTTTTGCTGCGCCACGTCATACGACCGCACCGTCAGCTGCATTTTCACCATGTCGGAAATGATATTATGCTTGGTCCCGCCATGGATCGAGCCAACGGTGATGACGCCGGGCTGAAACGGATCATTTTCGCGGCTGAGCAGCGGTTGCAGGCCCATGATGATCCGCGCCGCCAGCATCACCGGGTCTTTGGTCGTCGCCGGATAAGCGCCATGGCCGCCGATACCGGGCACATTCAAGTCCACCATCGCGCCCGCCGCCAGCGCGGCCGTGCCCGGCACCGACACGGTACCGGCCGGGATGCGGCTGTCATCATGCAGCGCCAGCGCGAACTGCGGCTTGGGAAAGCGCGTATACAGCCCGTCGGCGAGCATCGCCTTGGCGCCGCCACCGGCTTCCTCGGCGGGCTGCGCCACCATCACCAGCGTGCCTTGCCAGCGTGATTTCGCCGCTGCCATGGCGCGGGCCACGCCGACCCAGACGCTCATGTGAATATCATGGCCGCAGGCGTGCATTACGGGGATCAGGCTGCCGTCCGCCGCCGTGCCCATCGCCTTGCTGGCATAGGGCAGGCCGGTGTCTTCGCTGACTGGCAGGCCATCCATATCGGCGCGAATCAAAAGCGTCGGGCCGCTGCCGTTAACCAGAACAGCGACGACGCCGGTCTTCCCCACTCCTTGGGTGACGGTAAAGCCTGCAGCGCGCGCCTCGGCGGCCATCACGGCCGCCGATCGGGTTTCCTGAAAGGCCAGTTCGGGGTGAGCGTGCAAATCCTTATACAGCGTGACAAGGTCAACCGGGGCCGCCAGCACCGGGGCGGTGGTGGCCAGCAGTGTGGCGGCAAGCAGCGTGCGGAGCATGATCATGCCGCACGCTAGGGCCGAACCCCGCCGCGCTGCAAGGCTGATCGCCGCCTTGTTGCTGATTACCGCCGCGCCCGCCATCGCCCGGCTGCAATTGCCGCCGCCCGGTGATGCGCCGCAATCCATCGATTTTGCCAGCGATCCGGTGCTGCAATTCCTTGGCCAAACCACCCCGGCAGCCGAATTTCAGGCAGCGATTGCCACAGCCGTCACGCGCTACCCGACCGCCGGCGAAGGCCAGGCGCTCGGCGATGCCGCTGGCGCTGCTCGCCGCCAGGCGCGTTCCGGCCTGTTTCCCCAGATTTCGCTGTCGCTGGTCGCCAGCCGCTCGCTGGCGCGCGATTTTCAGGGCAATGCCGCCATTGTCGAAGGGCTGCTGCCGCGGGGCCGCACCGATGCCGCCTTTGCGGCTGATCAACGCCTGTTCGATTTCGGCGCCACCAGCAGCCGCATTGCTGCCGCTGATGCGCGGCTTGCCGACGCGCGCGCCAGCGCCGGCGCCGAGGCCATCGCGAGTGCGCTCGATGCCATCACCGCCTGGTATGCGCTCGTTGGCGCGCAAAGTTTTTTCGATCTGGCAAGCGCGCTCGCCGATCGCCACCGCCAGATCCTCGCCGACACCATCAGCCGCCGTGACGCGGGGCTGGGCAGCGGCGGCGATGTCGCGCGCGCCGAAGCCGGACTTGCCGATGCGCTGGGTGCGCTGGCCAACCGTGATCGCGGGCGCGCAGCGGCAGTGGCCAATTATCGCGCGCTATTCGGCACAGCGCCGCCCGCCGCAGCGTTGCGCCCGGCAGCACCCCAATCCGCCGCCGTCGATGCCGATGCCGCCGTGGCAATGGCGCGCGCCACACCAGCCGTGCGCGCCGCAGAGGCGCGCGCGGCGGCCGCCGAAGCCGATGCCCGAGCGGTGCGCGGCGATGCCAGGCCCCAGGTTTCAGCCGGAATCGCGGCCACTCGCTACAACGCCTTCGACAGCGGCAGTAACTATGATGTGCGCGGCCAGATCAGCCTGCGCCAGTCCTTCTCGCTCGGCGGCGCGGAGGCCGCCCGCACCAGTGAAGCCCGCGCCCGCGCCCGCGCGCTGGGCTTTGCCGCCGACCGGGTCCGTATCGAAGCCGAGCGCGCCGCCGAAACCGCCGCCGCCGATGCCCGCATTCTCACTCGCGCGGCGCAAGTGCTTGGCGACGCCTATCGCGCCAATCGCCGATCACGCGACACCATGGCCGCACAGTTCCGCGTCGCACGCGGCAGCCTGATCGACCTCATCCGCACCGAACAAGACTATGTCGCCAGTGCGCAAGCGCTGGTGCAGGCCGATATCGAGCGCGATCTGGCGCAATTCACCTTGATGGCGCGCACCGGCGAATTGCCCGGCTTGCTGGCGCTGCCGATCCCGGAGGACAGCAAATGAGCGCTTTGCCCGCCCAGGCCGATTTCACCACGGCGCTGAAAGACCATGCCCCGCCGGTCAACGCCCCCAGCGCACCGCCAGCATCCACGCGCGCCGGCGACTGGCTGCGCGCGCCGGTCTGGGCCAATCGCGGCCTGTTTGCGCAGGTGGCGCTGGCCGCTGTGCTGATCAATTTCCTCTCTCTCGCCACCTCGCTGTTTTCAATGGCGGTCTACAACAAGGTCATCCCCAACAACGCCAGTGATTCGCTGGTGGCGCTGATTATCGGCATCAGCTTCGTGCTGGGCTTTGATTTCATCCTGCGGCTGCTTCGCGGCTATTTCGTCGATGTCGCCGGCCAGAATATCGATCTCCAGCTTGGCAGCACGGTGTTCGATCGGCTGGTCGGCATGAAGCTGATCAACCGGCAAGGCTCGAACGGCGCCTTTGCCGGGGTGTTGCGCGAATTTGAATCGCTGCGCGAATTTTTCACCAGCGCCACCATCGTCGCGCTGGTCGATGTGCCGTTCATTCTGCTGTTCCTGGCGGTCATTGCCTTTGTCGCACCGCCACTGGCGCTGGTGCCGTTGCTCGCCATCCCGCTGGTGATCGGCACGGCGCTGCTCGCCCAGCCGCTGCTCGCCCGCATCGCCGATGCCAGCCTTGCCGAAGGGCTGACCAAACAGGGCATCATCGTTGAAACCATCGCCGGCCTTGAAACCATCAAGACCAGCCGCGCCGGGCCGTTGCTGGCGGCGCGCTGGCGACGCGCGGTGGCGGCCCATGCCGGGCTGGCGCTGCGCCAGCGCCTCGCCGCCGGGGTCGCGGTGCATGTCGCGGCGGTGGCCCAGAATATCGTTTATGTCGCGATATTGGGCATCGGGGTCGGGCTGATCGTCAATCGCGAGCTCAGCATGGGGGCGCTGGTCGCCGCCTCGATGCTGTCGGGGCGCTGCGTCGCGCCGCTCGGTCAGATCGCCATGCTGCTCACCCGCATCGGCCAGACCCGCAGCGCCTATCGCGCCCTCGATCGCCTGATGACGGCGCCCGGCGAAACCACCGGCACAGCATTGCGGCGGCCGCATCTGAACGGCGCCATGAGCTTTGAGGATGTGCGCTTCACCTATCCGGGCAGCAGCACCCCGGCGCTCAACGGCCTCAATTTCCATGTCGCGCCGGGTGAACGCGTCGCCATCATCGGCCGCGTCGGATCGGGCAAATCGACCATCGCCCGGCTGGCGCTGGGGCTCTACACCCCCGATCGCGGCGCGGTGCGCATCGATGATGCCGATATCCGCCAGCTCCACCCCGATGATGTGCGCGCCAATATCGGCGCCGTTCTCCAGGATGTCGTACTGCTGTCGGGCAGCATCCGCGACAATATCGCGCTCGGCGACAAAAGCGTCAGCGATGCCGATGTGCTGGCCGCTGCCCGGCTGTCGGGCGCACACGACATCATCGGCCGGCTGCCGCGCGGCTATGATCATGTGCTGGCCGATCGCGGCGAGGGCCTGTCGGGTGGCCAGCGCCAGATGATCGCGGTGGCACGCGCGCTCGTCGGCAACCGCTCGCTCCTGCTGTTCGATGAACCGACCAGCGCCATGGACATGGCCGGCGAAACCGCGCTGATCGATCGCCTCGCCGACGCGCTAAAGGGCCGCACCGCACTGTTCATCACCCACCGCCAGTCGCTGCTGCGCCTCGCCACCCGCATCATCATTCTCGAAGCCGGGCAAATCGTCGCCGATGGCCCGCGCGATACCGTGCTGCAACGCCTCGCGCTCACCCATGGGGAAACCGATCAATGACCGCCGAAACCGCCCTTTACAGCATCAGCCGAATCGATCCGGCCCGCGCGGCGCAACTATTGCTTGGCAGCATCGCCGGCTTTTTGCTGGTGATGGTCATCTGGGCCGGGCTGGCGCAGGTGCCTGAAACCGCCGTCGCCGCCGGGCGTGTCGCGCCGGCCCGCGCCCTGCAACAGGTCAGCAACCTTGAAGGCGGCCGCATAACCGCCATCTTGGCGCGGCCGGGTGACAAGGTTGCCGCCGGGCAAATACTGCTCCGTCTCGATCCCGATAGCGCCGCAGCCGATCTGGGCCGCAGCAGCGGGCTGACGGCGGCGCTTGAGGCGCGCATTGCCCGGCTCGTGGCCGAAGCGAGCGGCACCGCGCCGCAATTCTCGGCGACGCTGCCCTCGACAATCATCGCCGGCGAACGCTCCTTATGGTTGGCCCACCGCTCCGATCTCGCCGCGGCCGGCGCCGGCGATGCCGCCCGCCGCGACGGCGCCGCCCGCGCCATGGCCGAAGCCGAAAGCGCGCTGGGGGCTCAGGCCGAAGCCCGTGCCCAGGCCGCCCGCGAAGTCGCCATGCTGGCACCGCTCGTTGAAAAGGGTATCGAACCCGCGGTCAGCCTGGCCCGTGCGCGATCGGCGCTGGTCCAGGCCGATGCGGCGGTTGCCGGGGCTGGCGCTGCGGCGCGGCGGGCGGCTGCCATGGCGGCCGAAGCTCGCGCCGCCGGCACCGCCGCCGAAGGCCGGTTCCGCAGCACCGCCGCCGATGCGCTGGTGGCGGCGCGGGCCGAACTGGCGGGCCAGGCGGCGGCGCTGCCCGCCTTGCAGGGCCGGGTTGATCGCACCGCGGTGCGCAGCCCCATCGCCGGCACCGTGCAACGCGTGTTGGTGGCCACGATCGGCGGCGCCGTTGCGGGTGGCGCACCACTTGTCGAAATCGTGCCGGCGGGCGAAGCGTTGGTCATCGATGCCGATGTTCGCCCCGCCGATATCGGCTTTGTTCATCCCGGCCAGAACGCCACGGTCAAGCTGACCGCCTATGATTCGGCGGTTTATGGCACTTTGGCCGGCACGGTCAGCCGCATTTCGCCCGACGCCATCAGCAACGAACGCACCGGCGAAAGCCATTTCAGCGTGCGCATCACCACAAGCGAAACCGCGCTCAAGGCCCCGGACGGCAGCGCCCTGCCCATCGGCCCCGGCATGGTCGCCGAAATCAATTTTACCGGCCGCCAGCGTTCGGTGCTGTCGTACCTGTTCGCGCCGGTGACCAAGCTGTCGCAAAACGCTTTTCGCGAACGCTAAGCCAGCGCCGCCATGCCATCCCAGACCAGTTTTGCCCCTACCACGAGCATCAGAACATGGATGATGCGGTAGAAATTCACGGCATCAACCTTTTTCACCAGCCACACCCCGGCCCAGGTCGATGCGATCGCCAGGGGCATCAGCACCAGCGCCGATTGCAGATTGGCAGTGCTGAACTGGCCCAATGCCCAATAAGCCGGCACTTTCATCCAGTTGACCACGGCAAAAAAGATCGCACTGGTGCCGATGAAACGGTCGCGGTCCATTTTCAGCGGCACGACATACATCTGGAACGGCGGACCGCCGGCGTGCGCAATCTGGCTGGTAAAGCCCGATGCCGCCCCCATCACCACACCACGGAACGGCGACGCAACAGCCGCTGCGGTGGCTGCCCCGGCCCGCATCCGCTGCACGGCGAACACCAGCGTGATCACCCCTACCGCCAACTCGACCATGGCGACAGACACCAGCGCCGCCAGCGCAAAACCGGCCATCACGCCTAGCGCGGCACCGGGCAGCATCTGCATCAGCGCCCGGTCATCACGGTCGCGCCGGAACACCCACACGCTGACCACATCCTGCACCAGCAGGATAGGCAACAGGATCGCGGCGGCCTGCACGGGCGAGATGGCGAGCGCCATCAACGGCACGCCCAGGATGCCGATACCGGCAAAGCCCCCTTTGGCGAGCCCGAGCAAGATAACCGCCGGAATTGCAGCCAGATAAAAATAGGGATCAGTGAGCACCGCCGCCAAGGACACGCTTTGGTGCCGACAGGCAAGCCGCTTATGGCGCGCTGATTTCAATCACATCCAGATTGGATTGCCAGTTCGGCCAGGGCAGTTCCAGCCGCCAGACACCCGGCCCCAGCGCGCGCAAAACGCCGATCTGGTCGCGCGCCGCATCGGCACCATAAGCCATCACCCGCATTTCGCCGCCGAGTGCCTTTGAACCCAGAAACACCAGCCGATCGTCATCAGGGTAGAGCGTACCGCCAATGCGTTGCCCGCCAGCCAGTTGTTCAAACCACAACAGCCCGGCGGCGGTGCTGATCCGGCACGGTACCGGCGGCGCCATCGCCATCGCCGGCGCCCCGGCCGGCGCGTCGCTGCGCACGCCCAGCTTGAGCATGCGGCATTGATAATCACCCGGGCCGGGCAAAGCGCCCGCCTTGGCCGCATCGGCAACCGCCATCGGGCCGGCGGCGACCAGCGCCGCGCCGTTACCCGCGGCCACCGCCTGATTGAGCCCGCGCGTCCAGGCGCTCCACAAGCCGGCAAGCCGCTTGCGGTCGGGTTCGCTGATCTGCTCTTGCCAGTTGCGGGCGCGCAAGTCCGATGCAGTGGCGACGCCGGGCGCGACGCCGCTACACGCCGAAAGGCCGATCATGAAAGCAAAAAGGATTGGCGAAGCGCGCATGTTAATCACTTTAGCCGCCCGACAGTGGCTGGGTGATGAACGATCATCCCTCGAGCATGGTGCGGACAAAGCCGGCAAGCCCGAGCTGGCGTTTGCGGCGCAGGCGTTCGGCATGAAGAATCGAGCGAATTTCAACAAGGCAGGTTTTGGCATCGTCGTTGATCAGGATGTAATCATATTCACCCCAATGGCTGATCTCGTCGCGCGCCCGCGCCATGCGGCCGGCAATGACATCGGCGGGATCGGTAGCGCGGCTGGTCAGCCGGCGTTCGAGCTCGGCAAGATCTGGCGGCAGGATGAACACCCTGACCAGATCGCTCGCTGCATCGGTCTGTTGCAATTGCTGGGTGCCCTGCCAGTCGATATCGAACAAAACATCGCGCCCAGCGTGCAGCGCATCCTCTACCGGTGCGCGCGGCGTGCCATAGCGGTTGCCGAACACCGTTGCCCATTCGAGCAATTCATCGCCCGCCACCATCTCGGCAAAGCGTTCCGGCGTGACGAAATAATAATCGACCCCCTCGGTTTCACCTTTGCGCGGCGGCCGGGTTGTTGCCGAAACCGAAAGGGTGATCCCGATATCATCGGCAAGCAACCGACGGGACAGCGTCGTCTTGCCGGCGCCCGATGGCGATGACAGCACGAACATCAGCCCGCGCCGGGGCGGATGCTGCGAAGCGGGGCGCAAGAATTCGGTCATCGCCTTGCGTTAGCGGGTAAGTGGCGCGGCGTCACCTGCCCACCACCGGTTACCGTCACACCATCAATTCCGGGCGCACCACCCGCCGGAAGGTTGCTGCATCGATCAACCCGAGCGCCAGCCCGGCTTCGAGCAGTGACGTCCCATCGTGATGCGCCTTTTTGGCAATGGCGGCGGCATTGTCATAGCCGATTTCGGGCGCCAGCGCCGTCACCAGCATGAGCGAGCGTTCGACCAGTTCGGCCAGCCGTTCGCGGTTGGGCGTCATGCCATCGACACAGCGCAACCGGAACGATTCGATCGCATCGGCAAGAATCTCGATACTGCCAAGAATATTATGGGCAATCAGCGGTTTGAAGACGTTCAATTGCAAATGCCCCTGCAAGCCGCCAATCGTCACGGCATGGCCATTGCCGATGACCTGGGCACAGACCATGGTCAGCGCCTCGCATTGGGTCGGGTTGACCTTGCCCGGCATTATCGAGCTGCCCGGCTCGTTTTCGGGCAACGCCAGTTCGCCAAGACCCGAACGTGGCCCGCTGCCGAGCAGGCGCAAATCATTGCCGATCTTGGTCATGCCGGTGGCGATGGTGGTCAAGGTGCCCGCCACTTCGACCAGCGTGTCGTTGGTCGCCAGCGCTTCGAACTTGTTGGGCGCGCTCACCCAGGGCACGCCGCCGGTAAGGTCGGTCAGCGCCGCGACAAAATCCTCCGCAAAGCCATGCGGCGCATTCAGCCCGGTGCCCACCGCTGTGCCGCCCTGCGCCAGCCGGCTGAGCCGCGGCCACAACGCGACGATCCGGTCGGCATTATCCTCGCAGGTCTGCGCCCAGGCCGAAACCTCCTGCCCCAGCGTCATCGGCACCGCATCCTGCAAATGGGTGCGGCCGATCTTGATGATGTCCGTCCATTCGGCCTGTTGGTGGCGAAACACCGCCGCCAGCGCGCGCAGCGCCGGCAGCAGCCGCCCGCGCAACTGCAACGCAACCGCGACATGCATGGCCGTCGGAAAGCTGTCGTTGGAGCTTTGCGACCGATTGACATGGTCATTGGGATGCACCGGCGCCTTGCCGCCGCGCACCCCGGTCAACATCTCGTTGGCACGGCCGGCGATCACTTCATTGGCGTTCATGTTGGTCTGGGTGCCACTGCCGGTCTGCCAGACGACGAGCGGAAACTGGTCATCATGCTGACCATCGGCGACTTCGCCGGCAGCGGTTTCAATGGCGTCGGCAAGGGCTGCATCAAGCCCATGCGCGCGGTTGACCCGCGCCGCCGCCTGCTTGATGCGGCCAAGCGCATGGATCAGCGGCAGCGGCATCCGGTCATGGCCGATCGGGAAATTCCCGATGCTGCGCTGGGTCTGCGCGCCCCAATAGGCGCTGGCAGGCACCTCGATGGGGCCAAAACTGTCGGTTTCGGTACGATTCACTTTTTCCGAAAGCGGTCGAGCGTCACGACGTTGCTGCCCGGCTCGATCGGTTCCGCCGGTTCGGGTGCCGGTTCCGGCGCCGCGATGACCTCTCCCTCCTTGGGGGCGAATTGCAGCGCGAAATTGACTGCCGGGTCAACGAAGCCGCTGATCGCGGCATAGGGGATGCGCAGCTTGGCCGGCACCTGGTTGAAGCTCAGGCCGATCTGGAAGCCCTCATCATCGATGGCCAGATCCCAATAGCGATGCTGGATGACAATCGTCATCTCATCAGGATAGCGCTCGGAAAGATGCTTGGGGATATCGACCCCGGGATAGCGGGTGCGAAACGCGATATAGAAATGGTGCGCGCCCGGCAGCCCGCCTTCGGCATCGATCTTTTCAAGCACACGGCGCACGACGCTGCGGAGCGCGTCCTGGACGATTTCGTCATAGGGGATAAGGCTGTCGGCGGTCGTTTCGGTCACGTTCGCCCCAATCGCATGGCAGTGGTTCGGTTGCGCCTCAACTGACGCCTGCAGCGCACCGGGTCAAGACCGTGATTGCCGCAACGGCTGGCATGCCCGGACCAGCCCGGTAAAAATGGGGAGCTTTCTGTTGCTCGGTCGCTCCCCTAACCGCCGGTTTCCACTTCTGTTGCCCGGTGTGGTCCGTACCGCGCTTTCGGCCAGTGTAACTAAGTCCGTGAGGACTTTAGGTTACGCTGCGATTGCGAATGCCTCGTTGTCGTTGGCATTTAGGGTTTTTGAAACATTTAACGGCTTATTCATGCCGGGCAAAAGCTCTCGTCTTTCAACACACGTCGATCCTGGTTCGGCCCCGCATCCCCCCGACAACGAGGGTTTATGGTGGAGCCGCCGGGTACTGCCCCCGGGTCCGCTGCGTCTATTTCACGACGCCATTTATCGCCATAGACGGGCCGAAGCCCGACCAGGCCCATATAGGCGCTTGTCAGCCAAACTTCAAATCAAGCGGCAATTATTTCGCGATAGCGTTGCAGGACCGAACCGTTGATGCTGTCCCAATCAAAGCGCGCTGCCTGTTTCAGGCCATTGGCGCCCGCTGCTGCGCGCACGGCCGAATCAGTCAGATACTGGGTCAACGCATCGGCAAAAGCGGCAATGTCGGCGGGCGGGCACAGCCGGCCGTTGACGCCATCATCGATCAAGCAACTACTGCCGGTCGCGATTGCTGCCACCACCGGCACGCCACTGGCATTGGCTTCGAGGTTGATGTTGCCAAAGGTTTCAGTCGTCGATGGGTTGAGCAGCATGTCGATGCTGGCATAGGCGCGCGCCAGGTTTTCGCCATCGAGAAAACCGGTGAAGATCGCGCCGGGCACCTGCGCTTCGAACCGCGCCCGCGCCGGGCCGTCGCCCACCACCAGCAACCGAAAGGCCACGCCGCGCCGGTCGAGTTCGGCCATCGTCGCCGCGATGGTGTCGAGGCCTTTTTCGAGCACCAGCCGCCCGACAAAGCCGATCACGACCTCGTCATCGCCGATCCCGATTTCACGCCGCCAGGCCAGCGAGCGCTTGGCGGGCGAAAAGCGCAACTTGTCGACGCCGCGGCTCCACACCGAACTTGCCCCGATCAGGCCTTGCGCGCGCAACACATCGCCAAAGCCCTGCGACGTAACGAACACTTCGTCGAGCCCGGCATAAAAGCGCCGCAGCAAGGCTTCGCCCGCCGGCCGCACCCAGCCCAGGCCATAATATTCAAGATAGGTTTCAAACCGGGTATGGACGCTCGCCACTACCGGCACGCCCATCTCCCGCGCCAGCTTTTTGGCCGAATGACCGAGCCGATCGGGCGCCGACAGATGGATGATGTCGGGCGCAAAGGCGCGGACATCACGCTTCAGCGCATCGGACAGGCCACGCGCCAGCCGATAATCGCCCCGGCCGGGAAATTTGATCGACGGCACCGAAATCAGCGTGCCGGCCGGCGGAAAGGCCGGCGTCGGGCTGGTCGGTGAATAGACGCGTGTCTTGTGTCCCTGAGCTTCAAAATAGGCGACCAAGCGGTTCAGCGCCTGGTTGGCGCCATCGCGGACATAATTATAGTTGCCCGAAAACAGCGCGATGCGCAGCGGCCGCTCGGGCACAGGCCTGATGGCTTCCTCAATTTCCGGCAGCTTGAACGCGGTCGCCAATGGGTGATCCTTCAGCATGATGACCATCGTGATAGCCAATCATTGTGACCGGCATGGGGCAGGCTGACGGCAGGGTTGCGGCGGTGCGCCGCCGTAAAGCCATGAAAAAGCCCCGCCGGTTTGCACCGGCGGGGCCAATTTCAGTCTGCGTTGAAAGCCGGATCAGCCTTCGACGGGCGCTTCGATCGCCGGTGCTGCGACAGGTGCCTTCGCCGCCTGTTGCGCCCGCAGTGCCGCATCGCGGCTGGTTGCAGCCACCCGCAGGCGAGCCATGCCGGCGCCGGTACCGGCGGGGATAAGCCGGCCGACGATGACGTTTTCCTTCAGGCCCTGCAGCGTATCGATCTTGCCCTGAACCGCGGCTTCGGTAAGGACGCGCGTCGTTTCCTGGAACGAAGCGGCCGAAATGAAGCTCTTGGTCTGCAGGCTCGCCTTGGTAATCCCGAGCAGGATCGGCTTGCCTTCAGCCCGCTCCTGGTTCTTCGTCAACTTGGCGTTATCGGCGTCCATTTCCTCGCGATCGACCTGTTCACCAACCAGCAGCGTCGTATCACCCGATTTGGTGATTTCGACCTTCTGCAACATCTGGCGCACGATGGTTTCGATGTGCTTGTCGTTGATGCGCACACCCTGAAGGCGATAAACTTCCTGGACTTCGGTGCACAGATATTCGGCAAGCGGTTCGATGCCCAACACTTCAAGAATGTCATGCGGGTTCGGGTTGCCGTCGATCAGATAATCGCCGCGGCGGACATAATCGCCTTCCTGCACCGAAACATGGCGACCCTTGGGCACCAGATATTCGGCGAGTTCGCCGCCATCTTCGGGGCGGATCGAAATACGGCGCTTGGTCTTGTAGTCCTTGCCGAATTCGACGCGGCCGTTGATGCGCGCGATGATCGCATTGTCCTTGGGAATACGCGCTTCGAACAGCTCGGCCACCCGCGGCAGACCGCCGGTGATGTCGCGCGTCTTGGCGGCTTCCTTCGGAATACGGGCGACCACGTCACCGGCGAAGACTTCCTGACCGTCGTTGACCGACAGAATGGCATCGACAGCGAGCAGATAACGCGCGGTTTCACCCGACGCTTCATCAAGCAGGGTGATGCGCGGACGCAGATCATCCTTCTTGTTGATGGCGCGCCAATCCTGGACCACCTTCTGCGAAATGCCGGTTGCTTCATCAACGTTTTCCGACATCGACACGCCTTCGACCAGATCCTGATACTTAACCCGGCCCGATTTCTCGGTGATGACGGGCAGGGTATACGGATCCCAGTCAGCGAGCCGATCACCCTTTGAGACGGTCTCACCTTCGACGTGCATCAAGGTGGCCCCATAAGGGATGCGGTGGATCGAGCGTTCACGACCTTCGGCATCGCGCAGGACCAGTTCGCCGTTGCGCGCCATCGAGATGTTGCGACCGCGGCTGTCGGCGATGGTCGAAAGCGCCCGGAACTCGATCGTGCCGTCAACCGGGCTGTCGAGCGTCGATTGCTCGCTGACCTGTGCAGCCCCACCGATGTGGAAGGTCCGCATCGTCAACTGCGTGCCCGGCTCACCGATCGACTGGGCGGCGATAACGCCGACAGCTTCACCGATGTTGACCGGGGTCCCACGCGCCAGATCGCGGCCATAGCAGGTGCCGCAAACGCCAAGCTTGGTTTCGCACAGCAGCGGCGAGCGGATCTTCACTTCCGGCACAGCGGCTTTTTCGATGCGCACGACGTCGGCTTCGCTGAGCAGCATGCCCGCCGGCGCAATCACTTCGCCGGTCTTGGCGTCGATGATGTCCTGCAGAACCGTGCGACCCAGAATGCGCTCGCCGAGCGAAACGATGGTGTTACCACCTTCGACAATCGCCTTCATGATCATGCCGCGTTCGGTCTTGCAATCCTGCTCGATGACGACGCAATCCTGCGACACATCGACCAGACGCCGCGTCAGATAGCCCGAGTTGGCGGTCTTGAGCGCGGTATCGGCGAGACCCTTGCGAGCGCCGTGGGTCGAGTTGAAATATTCAAGGACGGTCAGGCCTTCCTTGAAGTTCGAGATGATCGGCGTTTCGATGATCTCGCCCGACGGCTTGGCCATCAGGCCGCGCATGCCGGCAAGCTGCTTCATCTGCGCCTGCGAACCGCGCGCGCCCGAATGCGCCATCATGTAGACCGAGTTGATCTGCATGTCGCGACCATTGGCATCGACCTTCTTGGCGCTGATTTCCTTCATCATTTCATTGGCGACGACATCACCGCACTTCGCCCAGGCATCGACGACCTTGTTGTACTTTTCACCCTGGGTGATGAGGCCGTCCTGATATTGCTGCTCGAAATCCTTGACCAGCGCCTTGGTGTCGGCAACCAGCTTTTCCTTTGCGGCCGGGATCACCATGTCGTCCTTGCCGAACGAAATACCGGCCTGGAAGGCGTGCTTGAAGCCCAGCGACATGATCGCATCGGCGAACAGCACGGTCTCTTTCTGCCCGGTGTGGCGATAGACGGTATCGATGACGTCGGCGATTTCCTTCTTGGTGAGCAGACGGTTGATCGTCTCGTAAGGCACCTTGGAGGACTTCGGCAGCGTTTCGCCAAGCAGCATCCGGCCCGGCGTCGTTTCAACGCGGCGCAGGACCATATTGCCCTTTTCATCGGTCGTTTCGACGCGCGCCCGGATCTTGGAGTGCAGCGTCACCACCTTGGCATTCAGCGCCTGATGCACTTCGGCCATATTGGCAAAGGCCATGCCCTGGCCCGGCTCGCCATTGGCTTCCATCGACAGATAATAAAGCCCGAGCACCATGTCCTGCGACGGCACGATGATCGGCTTGCCGTTGGCGGGCGACAGGATGTTGTTGGTCGACATCATCAACACGCGCGCTTCCAACTGCGCTTCGAGCGACAGCGGGACGTGGACGGCCATCTGATCGCCATCGAAATCGGCGTTGAAAGCCGAGCAGACCAGCGGGTGGAGCTGGATCGCCTTGCCTTCGATCAGCACGGGTTCGAACGCCTGGATGCCCAGACGGTGGAGCGTCGGCGCGCGGTTGAGCAGCACGGGATGTTCGCGGATGACCTCGTCGAGGATGTCCCAGACTTCCTTGCGCTCCTTTTCGACCCACTTCTTGGCCTGCTTGAGGGTCATGGAGAGACCCTTGGCATCGAGGCGCGAATAGATGAACGGTTTGAACAGTTCGAGCGCCATCTTCTTGGGCAGGCCGCACTGGTGCAGCTTCAATTCCGGCCCGGTGACGATGACCGAACGGCCCGAATAATCGACGCGCTTGCCGAGCAAGTTCTGGCGGAAACGCCCCTGCTTGCCCTTGAGCATGTCCGAAAGCGACTTCAGCGGACGCTTGTTGGCACCGGTGATGGTGCGGCCACGGCGGCCGTTATCGAACAGCGCATCGACAGCTTCCTGCAACATGCGCTTTTCGTTGCGCACGATGATGTCCGGCGCGCGCAGTTCGATGAGGCGCTTCAAACGGTTGTTACGGTTGATGACGCGGCGATAGAGATCGTTGAGATCCGACGTCGCAAAGCGGCCACCATCCAAAGGCACCAGCGGGCGCAGTTCGGGCGGGATGACCGGCACGACGGTCATGATCATCCACTCGGGCTTGTTGCCCGATTCGATGAAGCTCTCGACGACCTTCATGCGCTTGATGATCTTCTTGGGCTTCAGTTCCGACTTGGTCGTGGCGAGATCTTCGCGCAGTGCGACCATTTCGCCTTCAAGGTCCATTTCCTCGAGCAGGCGGCGGATCGCTTCGGCGCCGATGCCGGCGACGAAGCCGTCTTCACCATATTCGTCCTGCGCGGTGAGCAGTTCGTCTTCGGTAAGAAGATCGAACTTCTTCATCGGCGTCAGGCCGGGCTCGATCACCACATACTGCTCGAAATACAGCACGCGCTCGAGGTTCTTCAACTGCATGTCGAGCAGCATGCCGATGCGCGACGGCAGCGACTTGAGGAACCAGATGTGGGCGACAGGCGCGGCCAGTTCGATATGGCCCATGCGCTCGCGCCGGACCTTCGAAACGGTGACTTCAACGCCGCACTTTTCGCAGACGATGCCCTTGTACTTCATGCGCTTGATGATCTTCTTGGGCTTCAGTTCCGACTTGGTCGTGGCGAGATCTTCGCGCAGTGCGACCATTTCGCCTTCAAGGTCCATTTCCTCGAGCAGGCGGCGGATCGCTTCGGCGCCAATGCCGGCGACGAAGCCGTCTTCACCATATTCGTCCTGCGCGGTGAGCAGTTCGTC
>JBBQMB010000056.1:0-16941 GCA_038328515.1 Sphingomonadales bacterium | reverse complement strand
TATTGGGTTGGCTGGCTGGAGCAGCGTCCTGCCGTCTGGGCGCGCTATTGCGTCGATGTCGAACGACTGGCGGGGCAGGAACATCACATGCTCGACCGGGCGCTGGCCGGGCGCACCGGGATCGATTGTTTTGACGCCTGGGTGGCGGAACTTGGCGCGACCGGGTGGCTGCACAATCATGCCCGGATGAACTTTGCCAGCATCTGGATCTTCACCCTGCGGTTGCCGTGGCAATTGGGGGCGGACTTTTTTTACCGCCAGTTGCTCGATGCCTGCCCGGCGTCGAACACGCTGTCGTGGCGGTGGGTGGCGGGATTGCAGACGGTGGGCAAAACCTATGCGGCGCGCGCCAGCATCATCCGCGAGCGTAGTGGCGGGCGCTTTGCCGTGACAGCACCGCTGGCGCGCGAGACGGTGGCGCTGGCACCCGACACGATCCCGCCCGCCGGTGGTTTGCGGGTGGTCGAAACTGCTGACCCGGCTTTGCGCAGCGGATTGTTCGTTACCACCGCCGATTTGTCGCTCGAAACGCTGGCGCTACCGGCGCTGGTTGCCGTGGCCGCGACCAGCCGCATCGGCGGCGCGCCTTCGGCTTTGAAACGGACCTATGCCGAAACGGCGCTCGCCGATGGCCTGGCGCGGGCGGCGGCGCAGGCGGGGTGCCCGCCTGAACGACTCGATGAAGCCGATGCGATCAACGCCATGCGCGATTGGGCGGCGCGGCACCGCTTGCAACAGGTGGTGACTGCCGATGCGCCGGTCGGGCCGGTGGCGACGCGGCTTGCAGCGCTGGCAACGGCGCTCGCCGGCGATGGCGTTCGGCTGGTGCGGTTGCGGCGCGGTTGGGACGCGGCAGCGTGGCCGTTGGCGACCAAGGGCTTTTTCGGTTTCAAAACGGCGATCCCGCGCTTGCTTGCGCTTGCATCGTGACGCGGGCGTAGCATCGGCGTTTGATACGCGCCCTCCCGTATCAGGGGTTCGGCACCATCGGCTTGCGGTAATCCAGCGGCGGCGCCCGGTCGCCGATCATGGCCGCATAGCGGAAATCCGGCCCGCGTTTGCGCAGCATTTCGGCCCGTGCTGCCGCCAGCACATCGGGGCTGCGGAACAGGTCGGCAGCGGTCAACGCCAGTGCTTTTGCAGCAACAACACCGCCCTTGGCGCCGATCGACATGCCCGAAGCTGCCACAGCCTGCCAGCTATGCGCCGGGGTGCCCGGCACCCAGGTTGCGGCCGACAGGCCGATGGTGGGGGTGACCCAGCTGATGTCCGACACATCGGTCGAACCGCCGCCATCGCCGTCGCTGATCGGGCGGACTTCGGTGACCGACGCCAGCGGGCGCTTGGTGGGCAGCGTCGGGGCAATGGCATCGGCCCAGCGGCTTTCTTCCGCGCTCCATGTCACCCCGCCGACGGCGGCGAGGTTGCGGTGCATGACAGCGGCGAGGCTATCATTGCCGAGCATCGAATAGACGCCGCCGGTCGCTTCGAAATCCACCGTCGTGCCGGTGGCGATGGCAGCCCCTTCGGCAGCTTTTTTCACGCGTTCCATGACGGATCTGACGATGGCCGGGTCGGTGTGGCGGACGTAATAATAGGATTCGGCAAAATCCGGTACGACATTGGGGGCATCGCCGCCGTTGGTAGTGACATAATGAATGCGGGTGCCGGCCGGGATATGTTCGCGCAGGTAATTGGTCGCCACGTTCATGATCTCGACGCCATCGAGCGCCGATCGGCCCTTGTCGGGCGCTGCCGAGGCGTGCGCCGAAAGGCCGTGAAAGCGGAATTTGCCACTGATATTGGCCTGGCTCTTGCCCACCGACACGCCGTTGCTGTCCCCCGGATGCCAGTGCAGCGTTGCCGACACATCGTCGAACAGCCCGGCACGGACGAGATAGACCTTGCCCGACCCGCCTTCTTCCGCCGGGGTGCCATAAACCCGGATTTCGCCGGCGATGGCGTTGGCCTTCATCCAGTCGCGTACTGCAGTGGCGGCGGTTATCGAAGCGGCGCCAAAGATGTTGTGACCACAGGCATGGCCGGCGACCTGGCCGGCAATCGCGTTGCGCGCCGGGGTGGCCGTCTGCGCCAGCCCGGGCAGCGCGTCATATTCAGCGAGGATGGCGATGACCGGGCCTCCCGCCTTCGTCGCGTCGCCGGCCTTGTAGCTGGCGACAAAGGCAGTCGGCATGCCGGCTACACCCGGCGTCACCGTGAAGCCTGCCGCCTGCAACTGCTTTTGCAACAGCGCCGAGCTGCGGCTTTCCTGATAGCCGACTTCGGCAAAGCCCCAGATCGCCTTGGCGGTTTCGGCCAGCACCGGCGCGCGGTTATCGATGCCGGTGATGATCGATTGGCGTTCGGCATCGCTGACCGCCGCATTTGCCGCCACCGGCAGCAGCGACAGGGCGAGACCGAAAAGCGGCGCGCGCAGCATCATTGACCGCTTCATGCTGCGAGCAACGCTGCGGCCTGTTGCAGGCGTTCGCCATGCTGGCTTTCTTCGGCACCATTCAGGCGGAACAGCGCCGCTGCATCGGCATTGCCGATATTATCGGCCCAGGCGGCATAAAGTGCTTCACCACCGAATTCGGCCGCAGCAAGGCCGTTGAGCATCGCGACCGTGACGGGCTTTGCCGGCGCCGGGTTGGCGAGATAGGGGTTGGCTTCGGGTGGCGGCACCGGATAATCGCTGCCGGTCAACGCGCCGATGGCCCGCGCCACGCGATGCGCATGCGCCAGTTCCTCGCGGCCATTGTGGCAGAGCAGCGCCTTTACCGCCGGGTCGGCAACCTGATCGGCAAGATCTTCATACAGGCGTTTGCCGGCAGCTTCGACGAGCACCATGACCTTGAGCACATCGATATCGGGATGCGTCGTCGAATTGATCAGGCCAAAGGCCTCGCCCAGTGTGGCGGGGGCGCCGGGGGGTAGTTGCTGCATGGCAAATCCTTTCGATACCACGGGACTGTAACAGACTGCCCACGACAAAAAAGGGCGGACCGCAAGGCCCGCCCCGTTTCTGCCTGCCTGATGGCAAGAGGCTCTAATGCGCCAGCGCGGCGAGCAGCAGAAGCGCGACGATGTTGGTGATCTTGATCATCGGGTTGACCGCCGGGCCGGCGGTATCCTTGTACGGGTCACCCACGGTGTCACCGGTCACGGCGGCCTGGTGGGCGGGCGAACCCTTGCCACCATAGGCGCCTTGTTCGATTACTTTTTTGGCATTGTCCCAGGCGCCGCCACCGCTGGTCATCGAAATGGCGACAAACAGCCCCGAAACGATGACGCCCATGAGCAAAGCGCCCAGCGCGGCAAAGCCATTGCCCTGGCCGGCGACGGCGGTGATGGTGAAATAGACGACGATAGGCGCCAGCACCGGCAGCAGCGACGGAATGATCATTTCCTTGATCGCGCCGGCGGTGACGAGACCGACGGTTCGAGCATAATCCGGCCGCACGCTACGATCGGCGATGCCGGGGTTTTCGCGGAACTGGGCGCGAATATCCTGTGCCACCGCCTGGGCGGTGCGCCCGACTGCGGTCATCGCCATGCCGCCGAACAGATAGGGCAGCAGCGCGCCGAGCAGTAGCCCGACGACGACATAGGGGTTGGAAAGCGAGAAATCGATCGTCACCGCCGAGAAGAATTCCTTCAAATCATTGGTGTAGGTCGCAAACAGCACTAGCGCCGCCAGCCCGGCCGAACCGATGGCATAGCCCTTGGTCACGGCCTTTGTGGTGTTGCCGACCGCATCGAGCGCATCGGTACGCTGGCGGACTTCGCCATCCAGACCCGCCATTTCGGCGATGCCGCCGGCGTTATCGGTCACCGGGCCATAGGCATCGAGCGCAACGATCATGCCGGCCAGCGCCAGCATCGCTGTCGCGGCAAAGGCAATGCCGATCAACCCGCCCAGTTTGAAGGTGGCGATGATGCCGACCACGATCACCAGGGTCGGCAGCGCGGTCGATTCCATCGATACGGCAAGACCCTGGATGACGTTGGTGCCATGGCCCGAATCCGATGCCTTGGCGATCGATTGCACCGGGCGATATTCAGTGCCGGTGTAATATTCGGTGATCCAGACGATCAGCGCCGTAACGCCGAGCCCGACGAGCATGCAATAGAACAGCGCGCGACCCGAAAAGCCGCCGACAACGCCGGCAACGGTGACGGTTTCGCCGGCTGCAATCGCCGCCGGATCGGCACCGATGATGGCGTTCATGTCGGGAAAGATCGCCGCAGTGGCAAACCACAGCGCCGGGATCGATAGCACGCCGGTGACCAGCAGGCCCTTGTAGAGCGCGCCCATGATCGAGCCGCCGCCCAGACGCACGAAATAGGTGCCGATGATCGAGGTGATGATGCAAACGCCGCAAGCGAGCAGCGGCAGTGTCATCAGCTTGGCGGCATCGGTGCCAGCGATCAGCAGTGCGATCAGCACCATGGTGGCGCCGATGGTCACGACATAGGTTTCGAACAGATCGGCGGCCATGCCGGCGCAATCACCGACATTGTCACCAACGTTATCGGCGATGACGCCGGGGTTGCGGTCATCATCTTCGTCAAAGCCGAGTTCGTTCTTGCCGACCATGTCGGCGCCGACATCGGCGGCCTTGGTGAAGATGCCGCCACCGAGGCGCGCGAAGATCGAGATCAGCGAGGCGCCGAACGACAGTGCCACCAGCGCATTGACGACAGCACGATCGGTCGGGGCAAGGCCCGACGACAGCAGCGCATAGAACAGCCCGGCGATGGCGAGCAGCGCGAGCCCTGCCACCAGCATGCCGGTAACGGCGCCCGACCGGAACGCCATGGTCAACCCGGCCTGCAGCGACTGGCGCGCTGCTTCGGCGGTGCGGACATTGGCGCGCACCGAAATATTCATGCCGATAAAGCCGGTGAGCCCCGACAGCACCGCGCCGAGCACAAACGCAACGGCGGGAATGACCCCGAGGAACAAGCCAACGAGAACAGCGACGATGACGCCGACAAGGGCGATCGCGGTATACTGCTTGTTGAGATAGGCGTTGGCGCCTTCCTGAATCGCCTTGGCGATTTCCTGCATACGGGCATTGCCCGGCGATGCCGCCAGCACCTGGCGCGATGTGACGACGCCATAGCCGACAGCGACGATGCCGCAGCCGATGGCGATTGCAACGATATCCATTGGTAAACAGGCCCCCCGAAAGACGTCGCACCCTGTTTGTCTGCGCAATGCGGCGCGGGCGCGATCATTGTGGCTGGTTCATGGCAAAGCAGGGCGGCAATGGCAAGCTTATGTGTGGCAGTACGTCGCATTTGGTTGTGCCGGCGATAACAGCATCAACCCGTATGTTCCCAACCGAGCCGTTCGGGGGTGATATCGATGCCATTATCGAGCAGGCGCACTCCCGCCCCTGCCACCACCGAGCCGATTTTGGTCAGCTTCGTGCCGCCACCGATGGCCGCCATATCGACCCCTGCGAGGGCCGTGAACAACAGCTCATAATCATCGCCTGCCGTCATCAGCGCCAGCCGCTGCGCCGGCGTCGCGCAACGCGCCGCAGCCGGCGCCGAAACCGGCACCATCGCCATATTGATCGCCAGCGCGACGCCGCTGGCGCGGGCCAGCCGGTCGGCATCGATCAACAGCCCGTCCGACACATCCATCGCCGCTGTCGCCACGCCGACCAGCGCGCGGCCCAGCGCCAGCCGTGGCTCGGGCCGGCGAAACCGCTTGAGCAACGCCGCATCGGGCGGCGCCGTCCCCAAGGCAATCGCCAGCCCCAGCCCGGCATCACCGATATTGCCCGATACCCAGATGGCATCGCCCGGCCGCGCGCCCGATCGCGCCAGCGCCTGCCCGGGTTCGATCCAACCCACCGCCGTCAGCCCGAGCACCGCCGCCGCCAGCCCGGTAACGGTATCGCCCCCCCACAGCGCCACGCCGAAATGCGACAGCGCTCGGCCCAACCCGGCGACAAAGGCCGCTCGCCACGCGTCATCTTCTGCCGCCGAAAGCCCCAGCCCCATCAGTACCCCGCACGGCATCGCCCCCATCGCGGCGAGGTCGGACAAGTTTACCGCCAGCAGTTTCCAGGCAATGTCCGATGGCGGATCACCGGGCAGATAATGCACGCCGGCCGCCAGCACGTCATGGCTGAACACCAGGTCGCGGCCCAGGGGCGGCGTCCAGACGGCGGCATCATCGGCCAGCCCGCGTGCTGCCGCGCTTGTCGCGAGCGGTGCCAGCGCCTGCGCGATAAAGTCGCGCTCGGCCACCGCTAACCGCGCACCCGCCGCGCCACCGTATCGAGCAGGCCGTTGACGAAGCGCGCTTCTTTTTCTTCGTGAAAGGCGTGGCTGATATCGATATATTCATTGATGATCGTCGCTGCGGCGATATCGGCGCGCGCCAGCAATTCATAGGTTGCGGCGCGCAGCAACGCCCGCATCGGCCGGTCGAGCCGGTCCATCGACCAGCCGCTGGCCAGCGCTGCACTGATCAATGTGTCGATTTCATCCTGCCGTGCGGTCGTGCCGGTCACCACGTCATCGAACAGCGCGCCATCGGCTTCGGCATAGTCCGCGCCTTCGATTTCCTGCCCCAGCCGGTGGGCGTGAAACTCGGTAAGCAGCTTGGGCACGGAGTCGCCGCCCATCTCGCGCTGATACAAGGCTTGGACAGCCGCCAGGCGAGCGGCAGAACGGGCGGTATTGGCGGGAATTTTTGACACGCGGCAGGCTGTAGCGGCGACACGGCGCAAAGTCACGCCTGTGTCAGCCGATGGCAAAGCTTTGCTTGATGCCATCGACCACGAACTGCGCCGCCAGCGCCGCGAGCACAACGCCGAGCAACCGGGTCAGGGCGCCTTCGAATTTGGCCCCCATCAGCTTCATCAGCGGTGCGGCAGCGAGCAGTGCGCCAAGGGTGATGAGCATGACAGCGACCAGAGCGGCGAGCACGACCAGCGTTTCTTCGGTATCGTGGCTGCGCGCGGCGAGCAGCATGATGGCAGCGAGCGAACCTGGCCCTGCGAGCATCGGGATCGCCATCGGGAAGACGGATATATCTTCGGATTGCATGGGCTTGTCGGCGGCCTGCGCTGCCGAAATCACGTCTTCGGCGCGGTTTTCGCGGCGTTCGGTGCGTTTTTCAAAAACCATGTCGATGGCGATCAGAAAAACCATCACCCCGCCGGCGATCTTGAAGGCCGGCAGGCTGATGCCGAGGGCGCCGAGAAAGGCCTGGCCGCCAAGGGCAAAGCCGATCAGCACGGCGCTGGCGATTGCGACCGATCGAAACGCCATGGCGCGGCGGTGCGCGGCGCTGGCGCCATTGGTGAGCGAGGAAAAAATCGGTACACAGCCCGGCGGATCGAGCACGACAAACAGCGTGGCAAAGGCCGAGACGAACAGGGTGAACAGCGGCCCCGTCACGCGGCGCGCGCCCGGGCTGCCTTCAGCGTGTTCGATAGCAGGCAGGCGATCGTCATCGGGCCGACGCCGCCGGGCACCGGCGTGATCCAACCGGCGCGGGCGAGGGCACCATCATAATCGACATCGCCGGTCAGGCGGGTCTTGCCATCGGCGGTGGCGATACGGTTCATGCCGACATCGATGACACAGGCGCCAGGCCGAATCCATTCACCCTTGACGAGGTGCGGGACGCCGACCGCAGCGACAATGATTTCGGCACGGGCGACATGGCCGGCCAGATCGACCGTGCGGCTATGCGCGATGGTGACGGTGGCGCTTTTGGCCAGCAACAGCGCTGCCATCGGCTTGCCGACAATGTTGGAGCGGCCGATGACCAGCGCTTCCTTGCCGCTGATGTTGCCCAGCGCTGCTTCGATCAGCATGAGGCAGCCGGTTGGCGTACATGGCACCAGCGCATCGAGCCCGGTTGCCAATCGCCCGGCATTGACCGGGTGAAAGCCATCGACATCTTTCGCCGGATCGATGGTGGCCAGCACCCGATCGGCATCGATATGGCGTGGCAGCGGCAGTTGCACGAGGATGCCGTCAACCGTGTCATCAGCGTTGAGCGCCGTTATCAGCGCCAGCAGTTCGGCCTCGGTAACCGTCGCTGGTAGCCGATGTTCGCCTGATACCATGCCGGCGGCCAGCGTCTCGCGGCCCTTGTTGCGGACATAGACGGCACTGGCCGGATCGTCGCCGACCAGCACCACGGTCAGCCCCGGGGCGCGGCCATGGCGGGCGACAAAGCCGGCAACATCAGCGGCCACGCTGTTGCGCACGGCGGCTGCCCGCGCTTTGCCATCGATGATGATTGCCGTCATTCGTTCGCTCCTGCCTCGCCGGGTGGCAGATAGGCGACCAGCGTCAATGCAGCAACCGTGGCGCGCCGGTTCAGAGCATTCCGGTATCGAGCAGCACCGCCGGCAGGCCGCGCTGCACCAGGATGATCAGCAGGATCAGCACCATCGGCGCCAGATCAATGCCACCCATATCGGGCAAAATGCGCCGGATCGGCCGCAATATCGGATTGAAAAAGCTGTCGAGGCCGACAACTATGCCGCGCACAAAGCGGTTTTGCATGTTGATGACGTTAAAGGCGATAAGCCACGACAGCACCGCCCAGATGACCAGCGCCCAGATCAACCATTGCAGAACCATGGTGACAATATCGACAACCACGATGAGGGTATTCATGTCTTGGCCTTGCTTTATCGTGCTGCGCTGCCCTAGCCCAGCGAGGTGCGCGCGCCAAGGCGCTTTGCAGCCGCAGGTTTGACAGGACATCGCCGCCGTCTGTATTGCACGCACAATACACAAAGGAAGCGCCCATGCCAAATCCATTGCTGATTGCCGCCGTGGCCGCTGTTTTGACGGCCCAGTCTTTGCCGGCCCAGTCTTTGCCGGCCCAGACTTTGCCGGCCCAGACTTTGCCGGCGCTGTCTTTGCCGCAGGGCGCAGCGCTGACCAGTGCCATTGCCGAGCGCGACGCCGCCATGTTTACCCTGTTCTTCGACCGCTGCGACCCTGCCGCCTTGTCGGCAATTATCGCGCCCGATTTCGAAATGTATCACGATCGCGACGGCGTGGTGGCGACCAGCGGCGAGCAGTTCGTCGCAATCTATGCCAAATCCTGCGCTGCGAAAAAAGCGCCCGATGCCTGGCGGTCACGTCGTGAACTCGTCACTGCCAGCCTGAATGTCCATCCGGTGCCGGGATATGGCGCCATCGAAGACGGCGAACATGTATTTTACGAACGCCGCGGTGACGGCCCCGAGCACAAGGCCGGCACCGCTCGCTTCACGCAATTGTGGCGGCTCGCCCCCGGCGGCTGGCAATTGGCGCGGGTGTTCAGCTACGGCCACAAGGCGGCCGAGGCTGCCCCGCCTTCATAACGCCCCTCGCCGGCGGCTGCCGTTCGTGCTGCGGCAACCCAAATTCGCCAGTAGACCTTGGGCGCACACCTGCGGCATGGTTGAGCTGGGGAGACGGCAATGGCACATGATTTCGAAACACTCGCCGAGCTGACGGCGGCCCATGCCTCAGCGACGCCGGGCAAAACCGCGGTTCGTTTCGAAGGCCGCAGCCTGACCTATGCCGCGTTGCATGAGCAGGTGCTGCGCTGTGTGGCTGCCTTGCGCGCCGAAGGGGTGACGGCTGGCGACAGGGTGGGCTGGCTGGGGCTCAACCATCCCGATTTTGTCGTGGTAATGAGCGCCTGTTTTCGCATCGGCGCGGTGCTGGTGGCGATCAACGCCCGGCTGGTGGCGCGCGAGATCGCCTATATTCTGGGCGATGCCGGCATCGGGATCTTGATCAGCGAGGCGCAATTTCTCGCCGTGGCCGAGGACGCGCGTGCCACGGCCGGTGTTGCTGCCATCGTGCTGATCGATGCGCCCAATGGCGAGCATCCGGCCTTTGCCGACTGGATCGCCGGCCATGCGCCCGATGCGGCTGCCCATCCCGCCGCTGCCGAAGATATTGCGCTCCAGCTATATACCAGCGGCACGACAGGCTTTCCCAAAGGCGCCTTGCTGTCGCACCGGGCGCTGCTCGGCACGATCGGCAAGGGCGCGTTGACCGGAGAGGCGTGGAGCCGCTGGGACGAGGCCGATGTCTGCCTCGTGGCGATGCCGCTGTTCCATATCGGCGGCACCGGCTGGGCGCTCCACGCGCTGCATGCTGGTGCGACAATGGTGATCTTGCCGCGCCCCGACATCGCCGGGATCGTTGGCGCCGTGGCGAACGAAGCCATTACCAAGATGTTTGCCGTGCCCGCTGTGCTCGCCGCGATCCTCCAGCATCTTGAAACCGCGCCGGCCGATCTCGGCAGCCTGACCGAGCTGCTTTATGGGGCGTCGCCGATCCCGCTCGATATTTTGCGCCGTTCGATGGCCGCCTTTCCCAATGCCAGCTTCATCCAATGCTACGGCGCCACCGAAACCAGCGGCACGGTCGTTTATCTGCCGCCCGAGGACCATGAAGTCGCCGGCAATGCCCGCATGCTGGGCTGTGGCAAGCCGTTTCCGGGCAATGACATCCGCATTATCGACAGCGACGGCCGCGACCTGCCGACCGGTACCGTCGGCGAAGTCGCCATTCGCTCGGTGAGCACCATGAGCGGGTATCACCACAACCCCGATGCTACGGCCAAGGCGCTTGTCGATGGCTGGTACCTGACCGGCGATGCCGGCTTTGTCGATGCGGACGGCTATCTGACCTTGTTCGACCGGGTGAAGGACATGATCGTTTCGGGCGCCGAAAACATTTACCCGGCCGAGGTTGAAAATGTGCTGCACGAACATCCAGGCGTCGTGGATTGCGCCGTGATCGGCGTGCCGGATGCGCGCTGGGGTGAAGCTGTCAAAGCGATCATCGTCCGCAGCGGCGAGGTGACCGCCGACGACCTCATCGCCTTCGCCCGGCAGCGCATCGCTGGTTACAAAGTGCCAAAATCGGTGGATTTCATCGACGTGCTGCCGCGCAATGCCAGCGGCAAGATCTTGAAGAAGGATTTGCGCGCGCCCTATTGGCCGCAGGATGGCCGGCAAGTCGGGTAGCGATACTGGCCAGACTGGCAGCTTCTCTCGCTGGCGCCGGCGCGGCAAGGTGGCGGCGGTGACATTATCGAAAAGGCCGCAAGATCATGACCAGCAATCGGCAATGGCGCTTGCGCGCCCACCCACGCGGCCGGCCGTTCCAGGATGGCGATTTCGAACTGGTCGATAGCCCGCGCCCGGTGGCGGGCCCGGGGCAACTGCTGTTGCGCACGCGCTGGCTGGGCTTTGATCCGGCGCAAAAGGGCTGGGCCGAAAATATCGCCGATTATGTCGCGCCGCTCAATCTTGGCGATGTCATGCGCGGTTCGGGCATTGCGGAAGTGATCGAAAGTCATCACCCCAAATTCGCCGTGGGCGACATGGTTGCCGGCTTGATCGGCTGGACAGAATGGCTGGTTTCGGATGGGACGGGGCTTGAAAAATGTTTTCCCGGCCTGCCGCCGACAGCGATGCTGTCGGTGCTGGGAACGACCGGCATGACGGCGTGGTGCGGGCTGTTCAAACTGGGCGAGCCGCGCCCGGGTGATACGGTGGTGGTATCGGGCGCTGCCGGCGCGACGGGGTCGATGGTCGGGCAATTGGCGCGTATCGCCGGCGCTCGTGCCATCGGTATCGCTGGCGGGGCGGACAAGTGCCGCTGGCTGGTCGAGGAAGCCGGCTATGACGCCGCCATCGATTACAAGAATGAAGACGTCCAGGCCCGTTTGAAGGAAATCGCTCCCGGTGGTGCCGATGTCGTTTTCGACAATGTTGGCGGCCCGATTCTCAACGCGATGCTTGGCCAGATCGCCACCGGCGCGCGCGTGGTCATTTGCGGCGGCATCAGCCGCTACGAGCTTGGCCGCATGCCCGCCGGGCCGGAAAATTACTTCAACCTGGTTTTTCGCCGCGCCTCGATGCACGGTTTCATCGTGATCGACTGGGCGGCGGAATTTCCCGCCATCCGCAAGCGTGTCGCAGCGCTGGTAAATGATGGCCGGCTGGCGTGGCGAGTCGATGAACAACACGGCTTTGAAAACGCCCCTGCAACGCTGATGCGGTTGTTCGCCGGTGCCAACCGCGGCAAGCAGGTGTTGCGGATAAACATCATCGAAAAGCCATAAAACTGAAATAGGCACGCGGTAACCCTACGGCTTGTTAACGTGGGGGAACTAGAATGAGACTGTTCAGCGCTGCGGCCGTGGCGGCAATCGTGTTTGCGGGGCCAGCCAGCGCCGCCGTAACCTATTCCGGCGTGCTGGGTGTTGCCGGCAATGCAACCGATCTCGTGCCCGGCGGTACGCCTAATGATAACCGGCTCAGCTTTGGATCGGACCTCGTATATCATGCTGGCAGCAACACATTTTATGGCATCAGCGATCGCGGCCCCGGCGGCGGCACCATCGATTTCGCGCCGCGCATCGAAGCCTTCAAGATCGATATCAACCAACAGACCGGCGCAATCAGCAACTTCAATCTGACGGCAACCAAGGTGCTGAAACAGGCCAATGGCGCAAGCTATAGTGGCCTTTTCCCCGATCGTTTGCCCGGAGGCAGCAAAAGCGTGCTCGGCAACGCCCTTGATTCAGAGGGGATCGCGCGCTTTTCAAATGGGCAATTTCTGGTTTCCGACGAATATGGCCCCAAGGTTTTGTTGATGAGCCGCGAAGGCAGGTTGATCCGCGAGTTCCAGACGCCTGCCAACCTTATCCCGCGCCAGGCCGATACGACCGTCAACTACGTCGATGGCCGGCCGACGACAACGGCTGGCCGCCAGGATAATCGCGGCTTCGAAGGCGTCACCTTGTCGGGCGATGGCACCAAGGCCTGGGCGATCATGCAGGATCCGCTGCTCAATGATGCGACCGTCGCCGGCGAGGGCCGCCGCAGCACCAATTTGCGTATCGTTGAATTCAATGTCGCCACGGGCGTGGCAACGGCGCAATATGTCTATCAGCTCGAAGCGCTCGCCGCGATCAACGGCCGTATTCCCGGCACCGCTGATGATTTTTCCGCGACCGCACAGGGCCGCAGCATCGGCGTTTCGTCGATTACCTGGATCGGCGGCACCAGGTTTCTGGTCATCGAGCGCGACAATCGCGGCGAAGGGCCCGACAATCTGATCGCCGGGGCGCTGCAGCCGGTCGGGAGCAAGCGCGTCTATATGATCGACATCGCTGGTGCGACCAATGTTGCGGGAACCGTGCTCAACACCAGCAACACGGCGTTGCCGCCGGGTGTGACGGCGGTATCGAAGATGTTGTTTCTTGATGTCGCCGGTGCCTTGACCGCCGCCGGCCAGATCGTTCCCGAAAAAATCGAAGGCCTTACCATCGGCCCCCGGATCGATGGCGGCTTTGCCTTGATCCTTGCCACCGATAATGATTTTTCGGTGACGCAGAACGGCAGCAATGTGCAGTTTGATGTATGCAGCGGCGCCGGCATGACCACGCAGATTATGCTCGGCGCGGCCTGCCCGACCGGCCAGTCGCTGGTGCCGTCGCGCCTGTACAGCTTCAAGGTTTCCGGAAGCGACGTTGGCAATTTCAGCGCGTCGCTGTTCGCCGTCCCCGAACCGGCGAGCTGGGCCATGCTCATTGCCGGCTTTGGTCTGACGGGCGCCGCGATGCGCCGTCGCCGGGTTAGCGTGGCTGGCTGACAATTTGCGCTGTCGCGGTGCTTGCCGCGACAGCGCAACCGGCTAAAGCGTTTCCCGTAAGGTAGGGAGACGCATATGCAGACAATCGGAGTGATCGGCGCCGGGCTGATGGGTAATGGCATTGCCCATGTTTCGGCATTGGCCGGCTATGATGTCATCCTTTCGGATGTCGAAATGGCCCGCGCCGAAGCCGCAAGGGCGACGATTGCCAAAAATCTTGGCCGCGGCGTCAGCAAGGCGGTCATCACCCGGAACGACGCCGATGCGGCGCTGGCGCGGATCAGCCTGACCACCGACAATGCCAGCTTTGCCGATGCCGATCTGGTTATCGAGGCAGCGACCGAGAATGAAACGGTCAAATGCAAGATTTTTGCCGGGCTGGCGCTGAAACCGACAGCCTTGCTCGCGACCAATACATCGTCGATCTCGATCACCCGGCTGGCGGCGGCGACCGACCGGGCGGATCGCTTTACCGGGCTGCATTTCTTCAACCCGGTGCCGCTTATGACGTTGGTCGAGATCATCCCCGGCCTCGCCACCTCCGCCGAGACCAAGGTCGCAATGCATGAATTTGCCCGCCGCATCGGCAAGACCGCGATCGAAGCCGCTGACAGCCCGGCGTTCATCGTCAACCGCATCCTGTGCCCGATGCTCAACGAAGCGATTTTTGCGTTGGGTGAGGGCGTTGGCTCGGTGATCGATATCGATACCGGGCTGAAATTGGGCGCCAACCACCCGATGGGGCCGCTGACGCTGGCGGATTTCGTCGGGCTCGACACGCTGTGCAGCATAATGCGGGTCATGCAGGAAGCGACCGGCGACCCGAAATATCGTCCGGCGCCGCTGCTCATCAAATATGTCGAGGCTGGCTGGTACGGCAAGAAATCCGGGCGCGGCTTTTACGATTACAGCGGCCCCGAGCCTGTGCCGACGCGGTGAGACTGGTATTTACCAAAGGCGCCGGCAAGTTCGACAGGCTCGATATCACCACCGCTGCCGGACCGCAGCCGCCGATCGATTGCCCCAAGCAAGGCATCATCCCCCACGACATGGTGCATTTTGCCGTGGAGTCCGAAGTTTGCGCGACGGGGTTCCTCGGCGGCCTTGCGGCCGGCGGTGACGCGGGATTTGCCGCCGGCGGCGATGACCCGCACCACCGCGCTGTCGAGCGGCTGGTCGAGACATTTCAGGCCGAAGCCTGGGGCGGCACGCCTTATGATGATGCGGATTTCTTTGCGCTCTATAAGGTGACCTGCGCAGCGCGTGAGGATGCGCCGCTGGCGCTCGATGGCGTGATATTGGCAGCCATCCGCGCTCGGCTGGCGGCGCTGGCCGTCGATTGGGCAGCGCTGCCAGTGGGCGGCGCGATGGCGCTGGTGCTTGGCAGCGAATAGCCCGCTTCCGTCGCAGCCGCCGCCCGCTTATAGAGCGTCGCCATGAACCACGCCCCCGACCCCGAAATGCTCGCCAAGACCGAAACGCTGATCGAGGCGCTGCCCTATCTGCAACGCTATGCGGGCAAGATATTCGTCGTCAAATATGGCGGCCATGCCATGGGCGATGCGGCGCTGGCGCAGGATTTTGCCGAAGATATCGTGCTGTTGAAAGCCGTGGGCATCTTGCCGGTCGTCGTCCATGGCGGCGGCCCGCAAATCGGCGCAATGCTCAAGCGGCTGGGGATTGAAAGCCGTTTTGTCGATGGCTTGCGGGTCACCGATGCCGCGACGGCACAGGTCGCCGAAATGGTGCTGGCCGGCTCGATCAACAAGGAACTTGTCGCCTGGATCGAGCGCGCCGGTGGCCGCGCGGCGGGCATTTCGGGCAAGGATGCGGGGCTGGTGCGCGCCGTGAAGGTAGAGCGCACGACCCGCGACCCCGATAGCGCCATCGAACAGGTGGTTGACCTGGGCTTTGTTGGCGAACCCGAAACGGTTGACACCATGATCATCGACACGCTGCTGGCGGCGGGCATTGTGCCGGTGATCGCGCCGGTTGGCGTCGGCGCCGATGGCCACACCTATAATATCAATGCCGATACGATGGCCGGGGCGATTGCCGCGGCGCTGGGTGCGTCACGGTTGTTCCTGCTGACCGATGTGGCGGGCGTGCTGTCGAAGGACAAGGCGCTGCTGACCGATTTGACGCCCGCCGATATTGCCGAGCTGGTTGCCGATGGCACCATCACCGGCGGCATGATTCCCAAGCTTGAAACCTGTGTCCATGCCGTGGAGGGCGGCGTGGATGCGGCGGTCATTCTCGATGGTCGCATCGGCCATGCCATGCTGCTGGAGATTTTCACTCGGCGCGGCGTCGGCACGCTGGTGCGCGCTGCGCCCTGATACCCCCTCAAAACGTCCGGTAACACCCTGCGCCGGCCCGCCTATACTGCGCGGGCAAGGAGCATATATGGCCGATCGTGACGCACTGCACCCGCCGGCGCGCTGCCCCGGACCCGGTGTTGCTGACTTGTTCGATGCCGATTCGCGGCCGGTGCCTGCCGTTTATCGCGAAGATAGTTGGCAGGACCGTGGCTCGGCCCCCTTGTCCGCCGCGCGTTATACCAGCCCGGAATTTTTTGCCGCCGAACGCGAGCGGATGTGGCCGCGCATCTGGCAGATGGCGGCGCGCGACGAGGAGTTTCCCGAAGCGGGCGACACGGTTGTCTATGCCAATCTCGGCAAATCGGTACTGCTCGTCCGCCAGCCTGACTTGTCGATCAAGGCATTTTGGAACGTCTGCCTGCATCGCGGCCGGCTGCTGCGCACCGAATCCGGCCCGGCGCAGGAGCTCGAATGTCCGTTTCATGGCTTTACCTGGGCGCTTGATGGCGATTTGAAGCGCATCCCCTGCCAATGGGATTTCCCGCACCTTACGGCTGATAAAATGGCGCTGCCGCAGGTGCGGGTGGAAAGCTGGGCGGGCTATGTCTTCATCAATTGGGATGGCAAGGCGCCGCCGCTCGCTGACTATCTGGCGCCGCTGCCAGCCCATTTCGAGCGCTGGCGGATGGCCGATAATGTTACCGGGCTATGGGTGGGCAAGGTCATCAAGGCCAATTGGAAAGTGGTGTCCGAAGCGTTCATGGAGGCCTGGCACAGCGTCATCACCCACCCGCAGATCCTGCCGTTCACCGGCGATGCCAACACCCGCTATTCGCTCTGGGGTGACCATGTGAACCTGGCGCTGACACCCTTTGGCGTGCTCAGCCCGCACCTTGCCGAGCAGGGCCTGACCGATGCCGCCACGGTTGAAGCCTTTGCCGCCGGGTCGCGAATG
>JBBQMB010000055.1:0-17007 GCA_038328515.1 Sphingomonadales bacterium | reverse complement strand
CCATTTCTAGACGCCGGCATTCCCGCCATCGCCTTCATGTTCGGTTATGACAATGGCAGCCCTGAGGAAGCGCTTTTCCGCACCTGGTATCGCACCCGCTATCACAAGCCGCAGGACGATATCGGCCAGCCGATCGATTTTACCGCAGCGCGGGATTTCAACCGATTTTTCAGCGCGCTTACCGAAAATATCGCCAACGCCCCGCAACGGCCCACGCTGACACCCGCACCCTGACAAGGCCCCGACCGGCGATACGTCATGATGACCGCGAAAACGCCTTGCGGACGTAGACCGGCGCCACCGGTCGCCACGGATGGTCGCCGATCCGGTCCTGCACGGTCGCGACCCGGCCCGTACCGAGCCAGATCGCCACGGCGCCGCTATCGGCCAATGCCGTTCGGTCGAAAACCTGCCAGCGCGGCCGGCACCAGCGCGGCATGCGGCGATCGGAAATGACGATATCGGCGCTGGCGCATTCGGCTTCAAAGCGTGGTCGATCGATATAATCGCGGGATAGCGTGATGAGCAGGCGCCACTGTCGCCCACCCCGGGCGAACTTCGCGACACAGGCATCGCGGCTGCACGCCGTGCCCGGCAGGTCGACAAGATTGACATCGCCATCGGCAGCAAGCGCATCACCCCAGACATCCCGCAAAAAGTCGCCGGTGCGCTGCCGGATGAAGCCCAGCCGGTCACCCGAAAGCCGCAGCGCCGCGTTACGGCCATCGCCTGAAATCAACAGGTCGGGCGGCGGCGTCACCAGGGCCACGACCAGCCCGACCAGCATCACCCCACCGCCCCACCACCGCCAGCGCGTCCGCCACAGTGCCAGCCACAGCCCGCCGGCGACGATAAATGCATAGGCCAGCCCGGGCATCATCGGCAGTCGGATGACCGACCCGGGCGCCGCCGCCGTCGCATCGGCGACTGCGACCAGCACCGCCATGGCCTTGCCGACCAGCGGCCAGACCAGCGCGCCAAGTCCGATGATTTCGCCAAAAAGTGCCAGCATCAGCGCCGGCATGATGACGAAACTCGTCCAGGGAATGGCGAAAAGATTGGCAAAGACCCCATACAGTCCGGCGCGGTTGAAATGGAACAGCCCGATCGACGACAGCGCCAGTTCGGCGACAAGCCCGCTTACGAGCAGGCTGGCGAGGTGGCGCAGCACAGCGCGCACCGGGCTTTCGTCCTCCGCCGCCACCGTCAGGCGCCGACCAAGCGGCGATTCATACAGTGCAACAATGGCGATGACAGCCGCAAAGCTGAGCTGAAAGCTTGCCCCCAGCAGCGCTTCGGGACGCACGGCAAGGATCAGCATCGCCGCCGCTGCCAGCAAGCGCAGCGAAAACGCCTCGCGCCCGATGACCATGCCGAACAGCACGATCAAGGCCGCAAGGATGGTGCGCACCGTCGGCACCTCGGCCCCGGCAAGCAGTGTATAGCCGATGCCGACCAGCGCTGCCGCCCCCGCCGCGACCGTGCGCAGCGGCAGTCGCAGCGCCAGAAAGGCCGACAATGCGAGCAGCCGCCGCACCAGGAACAGGGTGCCACCGACCACCACCGCAATATGCAGCCCCGAAATCGACAAGAGATGCGCCAGCCCCGAATCACGCATGGCCTGTTTGGTCACCTCGGGAATGGCACCCTGATCACCGGTGACAAAGGCCGCAGCGATGGCACCCGCCTCCCCCGGCACCGCCGCACGGATGCGCAAAGTCAGCGCAGCGCGTGCCGCCGCCAGCCTGGCCAGCGCGCCCGCTGGTGGTGGTGCGGGCGCAGTGATGGTGAGCGCGCCAAGCGGGAAGCCGTTGGCGCCAATGCCATCGAACCACGCCCGTCGCGCAAAATCATAGCCGCCCGGGATCGCCGCCCCCGCCGGCGGCCGCAGCATGGCGCGCAGGCCGATGCGCGCGCCCGGCGCCAGCCCCGGCGGCGGCGCCCCCACCAGGCTTATCCGCACCAATGCCGGCAGCGCCGAATCATCAGGTGCCAACGTCAGCCGCCAGCGGTCACGATCGGGGGTGTTGCTGATGGCGGTCACCACGCCCGTGAGCATCGCGACCTGCGGTGCCGCCAGCACCGGATGCGCCACCAGGGTTGATCGGGCCTGCGCCACGCCCATGCCGGCAAGCGCGAGCAGCGCGGCAATGGCCAGCGGCCGCCAGCGCAGCAACAGCCCTGCCCCGCCCAACCCGACCAGCAGCACCACCCCGGCGAGCCGCTGTGACGCCCATGGCAGGCCGAACCACAGCGCCACACCGGCAGCAAAGGCCACCGGCAACCAAAGCGCCAACGCCGGACGTTCCGCCTCGATGATCGCCCACCAGCGTTCGCGCCACGCCAGCGGCTCAGCGGTTTGAACCCCGCCGGCGCTTCTGCTAGTCAAACCCGGCATGGGGCGTGGCATCGTGTTGCAATCGCTCCGATCGTGACGACCCGACCTGCGGATACCTCCATCCGTTTACAAGCATTGGACATATCGACCATGGGCGCAAGCCAGCCCGCACCCGACACAAAGGTTGTCACACGTTTTGCACCGTCGCCAACGGGCTATCTCCACATCGGCGGCGCGCGCACGGCGTTGTTCAACTATCTGTTTGCGCGCCACCACGGTGGGGAATTCCGGCTGCGTATCGAAGATACTGATCGCGCCCGCTCGACCGATGATGCAATCACGGCGATTCTCGACGGCATGACCTGGCTTGGTTTCGATTGGGATGGCGAGGTTGTCTATCAATTCGCCCGTGCCGCCCGCCATGCCGAGGTCGCGCACGAATTGCTCGCCAACGGCCATGCCTATCGCTGCTATGCGACCCCTGAGGAACTGACCGCAATGCGTGAGGCGCAGCGCGCCGCCAAACAGCCGATGCGCTATGACGGACGCTGGCGTGACCGCACCGATTGGCCGAACGAAGCGCCCTATGTCATCAGGCTGAAAGCGCCGCGCGAGGGCAGCGTCACCATCGATGATCTCGTGCAGGGCCCGGTGACGGTTGCCAATGCCGAGCTCGACGACATGGTGCTGCTGCGCTCGGATGGCACGCCAACCTATATGCTCGCCGTGGCCGTCGATGATCATGACATGGGGGTGACGCATGTCATCCGCGGCGATGATCACCTCAACAATGCCTTTCGCCAATTGGCGATGATCCGCCTGCTCGGCTGGCCCGAACCTTTTTATGCCCATATCCCGCTGATCCATGGGGCCGATGGCGCCAAACTTTCAAAACGCCACGGCGCCTTGGGCGTTGATGCCTATCGCGACGAATTGGGGCTATTGCCCGAAGCAGTTGAAAATTACCTGCTGCGGCTGGGCTGGGGCCATGGCGATGCAGAAATCATCAGCCGCGCTGAAGCGACCGAGTGGTTCGGGCTGGCAGCGGTGGGGCGCGGCCCGGCGCGTTTTGATTTGAAGAAGCTCGAAAATATCAACGGGCATTATCTGCGCGCCGCCGATGATGCCCGGCTGGTGGCGTTGATCGCGCCGCGCGTAGCCACGGCATTGGGCCGTGCGCTCACGTCTTGTGATACCGATCTCCTGTCGCGCAGCATGCCCGAATTGAAGAAACGGGCGCCAAATCTCAATGATCTCGCAACGGGTTCGCTGTTCTATTTGCGCGCAAGGCCAATTCCGATGGACGATGGCGCGACCAAGCTGCTAGCATCTGCAGCACCGGGGGTTCTGGCAGGGGCACGGGCGCGTCTCGCCGGGGTAACCGATTGGTCGGCAGCGACGTTGGAAGAACAGGCACGGGCTTTGGCAGATGAACTCGCCTTGAAGCTTGGACAGGTGGCGCAACCATTGCGCGCCGCCGTCACCGGCTCGTCGCAATCCCCCGGCTTGTTCGACGTGATGGCGACACTGGGGCGCGACGAGATCCTGGGGCGCATCGATGACGTGATCACCGGGCCGACGGGATGAACCCGATCCGGACCATTTCAGGAACCTTCGTTTGCAAAGGGGCAATAACATGACCGGACCGGCACAATTTACCGTTGATGGCATTTCCAAGGATTATCCGGTGCTGCAAGGCAGCGTGGGTCCGGAAGTCGTCGATATCCGCAAGCTTTACGCCAACACCGGGCGCTTCACCTATGATCCGGGCTTTACCAGCACAGCGGCGTGCGAATCGAAGATCACGTACATCGATGGTGATGCCGGGGTGCTGCTCTATCGCGGCTACCCGATCGACCAGCTCGCCGAAAAATCGAACTTCCTCGAAGTGTCGCATCTGTTGCTAAAGGGCAATCTGCCGAACCCGGCCGAATATGCGGATTTCACCAATAGCATCACGCGCCACACGATGATCCATGAACAGCTGGCGCAATTCTACCGCGGTTTCCGCCGTGACGCGCACCCGATGGCGATCATGTGCGGCATCGTCGGCGCGATGGCGGCCTTTTATCATGATTCGACCGACATCCATGATCCGCACCAGCGCATGGTTGCCAGCCACCGGCTGATCGCCAAAATGCCGACTCTGGCGGCGATGGCGTATAAATATTCGGTCGGCCAGCCATTCATCTATCCTGACAATTCGCTGTCTTTCGCCGGCAACTTCCTCAACATGACCTTCAGCGTGCCTGCCGAGCCCTATGTCATCGATCCCGATGTCGAAAACGCCATGGAAAAGCTGCTCATCCTCCAGGCCGATCACGAACAGAACGCTTCGACATCGACCGTGCGCCTTGCCGGCTCATCGGGCGCCAATCCCTTTGCCTGCATTTCGGCCGGCATCGCCTGCCTGTGGGGCCCGGCGCATGGCGGCGCCAACGAGGCAGCGCTCAATATGTTGCGCGAAATCGGCACCCCGGCGCGCATCCCCGAATTCATCGCCCGCGCCAAGAACAAGGATGATCCGTTCCGCCTGATGGGCTTTGGCCACCGCGTCTACAAAAGCTATGATCCGCGCGCCAAGGTGATGGCCGGTGTCGCCAAGACCATCCTCGACAAGCTCGGCATTGCCGATCCGATCTTCGATGTGGCGCGCGAACTCGAACACATTGCGCTCACCGACCCCTATTTCATCGACAAGAAACTTTATCCCAACGTCGATTTCTATTCGGGCGTCGTCATGTCGGCCATCGGCTTCCCGACCTCGATGTTCACCGTGCTGTTCGCCATTTCGCGTACCGTCGGCTGGATCGCGCAATGGACCGAAATGATGGAAGATCCGGAACAGAAAATCGGTCGGCCACGCCAACTCTACACCGGCTCGGGCCCGCGGGATTATGTGCCGCTGAGCGCCCGCGGCTAAAAATCGCGCGGCGGCGCTGCCTCTCGGGGCAGTGCCGCCAACCGCCAGTTGAAAGTTGATCATGCGTTATCCGGTCCTGTTCGCGGCGTTGCTGGCAATCGCCGCGCCGGCCCTTGCCGGGCCCTTTGCCGAAGTCGGTGATCGCCAGCTTCGCCAGGATGTCGGGCTGCTCCACGCCGCCGGGCTTATCGCCGGCCCGGTCGATAGCTGGCCGCTGCCCTGGGCGCAGATCGAAACCGGGCTCAACAAGGCGCATGATGGCCGGACGCTCGATCCCTATCTCAAATCCGCAGTCGATCGGCTCGACCGGCTCGCCGATCTGGCAGCGCAGCAGGTCGCGGTCGATGTGCGCATCAGCGGCACCAACAAGGTATCGGTGGCGCGCGATTTCGGCACGCTGGCGCGCGGGCAGTTCGATGCTTCGGGCCGTGTCGAATATAATTCACCCGTCATCAGCATTGCCGTCGGCGCCGGCGTCCGCACCGGCTCGGACCAGAAGAATGACCGCAACTATTATCATTTCGAACCCTCCAGCATTACGGTCCGCCTCGGCAACTGGGCGCTTTATGGCGGCTTTGTCGAACAATATTACGGCCCCGGCCATGATGGCGCGCTGCTCTGGTCGAACAGCGCACGGCCCATCCCCAAGATCGGGCTGAAGCGCCTCAACCCCGACCCCATCGATTTACCGGTGCTACGCTGGCTGGGGCCGACCCAGTTCGAAATTTTCGGCGGCGTGCTCGATGGCCCGCGCGCCGATTTCAAGAATATCCTGACCGTTGGCACAAGGTTGAGCTTTGTGCCGGCGCGGGGCTTGCAAATCGGTCTTAATCGCGCCCAGATGCTGTGTGGCCAGGGCCGGCCCTGCGGCTTCAAACAGATCAAGAGCAGCTTCATCGGCATCGGCAATGCCGATAACCCGACCCCGGGCGACCCCAACGCCTTTTTCGCCCAGGCCGGCAACCAGATCGCCGGCTTCGACATCAGCTATGTCCAGCGTTTTGGCCGCATCAGCGCCAAATTTTATGCCGAGGCCGAAGCCGAAGATTTCGACAATGTCATCCTTGAACAATATACGCGGCTGATCGGCACAACCTTGCAAGGCCCGATCGGCCAGCGCGGCGCGTCGTGGCAGGCAACCCTTGAATATGCCGACACATTTGCCGTATCGCTGTTCAACGGGACGCCATTGGAAGGCCTGACCGGCGGCGAGACGCGCTACCCGTTTTCAGCGTATAACAACAGCCTTTACACCGACGGCTTCACCTATCGCGGCCGGCCGATCGGTTATTGGACCGATGGCGACAGCCGCAACCTGTCGCTTTCAGCCGCCGTCACCGATATCCGCAACCGGCGCTGGTATGGCTCGGTGCGCTCCGTCCATATCAACATCAACAATCTCGGCAACCCGCCGCTCGCCGTGTTTCCGCGCCCTGATGGAACGCCCGGCCCCGCGGTCAGCTATCGCGTTTCGGCAAATTCGGAAAAATTTGCCATTGTGACGGCGGGGGCAGAACTGCCGACCGCGGTCGGCGATATCCGGATCGAAGGTCGGGTCCAAAGCGACAGCCCGAATTCCCCTGGCGTTCGTGACCGACAGGCCGCGGTTGAAGTGCAATTCCGCCAGCGGTTTTAGCGCACCCAATCTTCGGCAAATGCCAGCGCGCGTGGATCATCGATGTCGATCCAGTCATGCGCCGAAATATCGACAACATGGGCACGGCCCTGCCCGGCCAGCGTGCGCACACCATCGGACAAGCCGGGCGCCGACAGTGGTGCGAGTGCCGCCATCAATTCCGCGGTGATCAGGAATACGCCGCAATCATGCGCATCATAGGTGCAAATGCCCTTGCCGATGCCCGTGATGCGGCCGTTGCGGGTGGCGACACGGGTAACATCGCTTTCATCGGCCCAGGGGTGCCCCATGCGGCGATCGATGCCCAATACCAGCCCCGCTGCCGGCGATCCCGATGCGGCGACGCTGCGATAGACCCCCGGGCTGGCGAGATGATCGGCCATGATCAGCAGCGATTGGGCTTCAAGCCGCGGCGCCGCCGCCAGCACAGACACGCCATTAGGCTGGTCCCAATGCGGGTTGTGCAGGCTTTCGGCTCGGATTCCCTGTGGTCCCGCCCAGCCCGCAACGGCGGCGCCGACTTCATCGCCGCGATAGCCCGTAATCACCAGCGGCCGCGTAATGCCGGCGCTGGCCAGATTGTCGAGGATGCGATGCAGCAGCGGCCGCCCGGCGATCGACGTCAGCGGTTTTGATGGCGAAACGCTGCGCAGCCGCGTGCCCATGCCGGCAGCAAGGATGATGGCCTGCAAAAACGCCTCCTGCCACCGGGGCGCGCGGCCCCGGTTGCCGCTCCGATCAGTTGGCGGCGGTGCCGGCGATGAAGGCTTCGAGGCGGGTATAGGCTTCATCGTCGGTGATCTGCACCGGCGGATGCTTGCAGAAGTACGATGATGGCGTCAGCACCGGGCCACCGATACCGCGATCGAGCGCAACCTTGGCGCAGCGAATCATGTCGATGGCAACACCGGCGCTGTTCGGGCTGTCTTCGACCGACAGGCGCAATTCGAGGTTGAGCGGCACGCCGCCGAACATGCGGCCTTCCATGCGCAGGAAGCAGACCTTGTTGTCATTCTGCCAGGCGACATAGTCCGACGGACCAACATGGATGTTATCGTCTTCGAGCCGCGATGAAGCGACCGATTGCACAGCTTCGGTCTTGGACTTCTTCTTCGATGCCAACCGGTCCTTGTTGGTCATATTGAGGAAGTCGGTGTTGCCGCCGGTGTTGAGCTGATAGGTGCGATCGAGCGTCACGCCGCGCTTGGCAAACAGATCGGTAAGCGTGCGATGGACGATGGTGGCGCCAAGCTGCGCCTTGATGTCATCACCAAGGATCGGGACGCCGGCAGCACGGAAACGCTCGGCCCATTCGGGGTTGGACGCGATGAATACCGGGATGTTGTTGACAAAGGCGACACCAGCGGTGATCGCGCAATCAGCATAGAATTCAGTGGCTTGCTGGCTGCCGACCGGCAGATAGTTGGTCATCACCTGCGCGCCCGTGCGCTTCAGTTCTTCCACGACCGAAGCCTTGGTTGCCTGCGGCGCGTCCGAAACCACGAAGCGGCGGTCGGCATGATAGGCGTTCATGTGATCCGAAACGCCATCAAGAATACGACCCATCGAAACCAGCGCGCCGGTCTTGCCGACATGATCACAGAAGATGGCCGTGCAATTGGGCTTTTCAAAAATCGCGTCGCCGACATCCTTGCCAACCTTGCGCGCATCAACGTCCCAGGCGGCGACGATGTTGATGTCCTTGGGGCGATAGCCCGCCAGGTCCCAGTGCATCAGCCCCTGCTCTTCATTCGATCCGCCGTTGGAATAATAGGACAGACCCTGAACGAGGGAGGAAGCACAATTGCCAACGCCGACGATGGCGACGGGAATGGACGACATGGTTTAATTTTCCTTTTCGGGCGGCTCGATTCAAGGCCGCTGACCCCAGTTAGATTTGTTGCAGTTAGACTACAGCTTCGCCTTGGGCAAGAAGGTGTAAGCGGTCGCGGTATAGTTTGCGGCAATCCGTTGACCATGCTCCCGGGCATAAGCGCTCAAGCGCTTGTAAAAGCGCCATTGTGCCAGCCCGGCAGTGACCACACTGTAGACCGCGAGCAACACAAACCCTTCAAACCACATCCCCGCCAGCGCAAAAAATGCCCAAGTCCATAAAAACGTGTTGCGCCGGCCGGCGAACAGCCGGATGCGCCGCTCAACCGCGCCGACATCATCGAGCTGCACGCCGGTCAGCCGCCGGAAAAATTCGCCTTGCACGCTTTCGGCGATGGCCGGGATAATGATCAACGCCGCCACGGCCCAGACCAGCCCCGTACCGAGCAGCCCGGAAAAATGCCACGCAACACATAGATACCAGGCATATTCCAGTATCTTGTCAACAAGATGCTCCAGATCACCCCATTTCGAAAATTCCACCCGCGTGCGCGCCAGCTTGCCATCGACGCCATCCAGCGGCCCCGTAATCAGCGCGAGAATCAAACCCACCCACAACCAGCCGGTGGCAAAACCGATCGCGGCAGCAACCCCGATAACGGCGGTCATCGCCGTCACCTGGTTCGGCGTTATCGGCGTTGGCGCCAATAGCCGGACGAGCAGATTTTCCGGAAACGGGTGGAGAAATCGTGCCGGCCAATCGAGGCAGCCCTTTTGCGTCGCCGCAATAAGTTGCCGGGTCGCCGCATTGGCGCTGGCCTCGTCGGGCCGGAGCCAGAGCATCAGCGCCTCGCGCCGCCGCTCGGGCGCATAAAGCGATAATCCGTGAAAATCGATGCGGGTCGTCGCCGGATCGGCAGCCAGAACCCGAATCAGGGTGGAAGACAGATCCCATTCCCCTAGTGTCAGTGCCTGGGTGATGACCATGGTGCCGGGCAAAACCATGACGCCGGCGGCAAAACTGCTGGAATCGATGCGTTCGACCGCGGCGGCACCGGCGTGGGCAGAATCGCTGACCAGCAACGCCGGCGCCGGGGCGATCATCACGGCTTCGATAGCGCGCTCGTCGATGATCAGACCGGCGGCAATGCTCGCCACCCGGTCGCTGGCGTTGATCCGGCTTATCAGCGCTGCCGGCGTCACGGCTTCAACGTCGGCGGGAATCTCGGTCAGCGGTTCGACATTGATGGCAAACAGCAACGTCGCCCCGGCGCGGCGCAGTTGCCGGGCCTGACGTTCCAATATTGTAATGCCGCCGACGCGAAGCGAAGCCGGTGTATCAACTGCTGGAAAAATTAGGCCGACTGTACGCATTTCACCCTATCGGCTGATCGCCAGCCTTCTAGTGCGCGACATACCCGCTTGCCAAGCCGCGACTGTGCCGCGCTGCAAAATCGCGTTGCGCTTCCACGCGCCCCAAAAAGATTGTAGCCGACGTGATGTGAATACTCAGCCATCTGTCGCGGCACGCCCCGCCGTTATCGAAGACCCCAGCAACCTGTGGATCGTGCATCCGCTGGCAGACCGGCTGCTGCCCGGCGCACTTCGGCTGGGGATCCATCCCAACACCGTTTCGTTTACCGGCATGGGGTGCGGTGCGCTCGCTGGCTGGTGCTATTGGCACTGGCAGCAGCCGGCATATGTGATCGTCGGGTTCCTGCTGATGGTTGGCTGGCACATCATGGACGGGCTCGATGGCAAGCTGGCCCGCGCCAGTGGCAAGACCAGCCCGATGGGCCGGCTCATCGACGGGCTGTGCGACTATCTCACCTTTGCCTTCGTGCTGCTGCCGATTGCCCTGTCATTCACCGATTGGCGTGCCAGCCTGACCCTGGCGTTGGTTTCGGGGGCGCTGCACGCCGTGCAATCGGCCTGGTATGAAGGCGAACGCGAAGCGTGGAAGCGCCGCGCTCGCGGTGTTTTCGTCACCGAAGTGCGGCAGCCATCGGGCCTCGGCATCGAAGGCTTGTATAATCGCGTCGAACTGGCGCTGGGCAGCGGCGCCCGCGCCATCGATCATGCGCTTGCCGCCAATCCTGCCGGCCTTGCGACCTATCTCGCCGTCAGCGCGCCGCTGGTGCGCGGACTGTCGGTCCTGTCGGCCAATAATCGCACCATTGCCATCGCGCTGGCCTGCCTGATCGGCAACCCGCGCCTGTATTGGTATTGGGAGATTGGCGCCCTCAGCCTGATAGCGCTGGCCATGGCAATGCTGTTGCGTCGCCGCGAAGCCGATATCATCAATGCGGTCGACACAGTGCCCGCCCGGCCGGCAACGCCGCCACTGGCCGGATAAGGAACCCCGCCATGGACGAACCTTTCGCTGATGCCCCCGTCCCCAGCCCACGCTGGCCGCTGATTGTCGCGCTGCTCGCGAGCCTTTTGTGGCTGCTCGCTGCCTCTGCCCGGCTGCTCGCCGTGCTGCCCGGCGCGACCGCGCCACTGCCCGAGGTGGCCGAAGTCGCCGCCTCCGTGTTGCTGCTGGCGGCACCACTGGCGGTTATCTGGCTGGTGGCACTGCAATTGCGTGATGGCGCCCAGGCCCGCTCCGCACGCAGCGCGCGCATCGCCGAACAGGCTGCCTTTACCGACCGCAAGCTCTCCCAAAGTGCCGATGCCGTTGCCGCGCTGGAAGACCAGCTGGCCCGGCTGGCCGACCGGATTGAAGCCATCGCCGCCCCGATCGAGTCGCATCGCAACGCGCTCGATTCTGCTACCGGGGCGCTTGAAGCCAGCGGCGCCCGGCTGAACACGCTCGGCACCAACGCCGAAACTGCAGCGGCAACGCTGGCGAGGACAACCCCGACCGCGCTGGCCCAGGCCGAACAATTGCAGGTGCTGGTTGAAAGCATCGCTAAAACCCTTTTGGAGCGCCTCGGCGAAACCGAAACCCTGCTCGCCGGCCTGCACGTTGGTGCCGCCGAAGCCGATGCCCAGACCAAGGCCGCCGCCACGACGGCGACCGCCAGCCTCGCCGCACTGACGGAAGCGGCCAGCACGGCCCAATCGGCGCTCGCTGCGCCATTGGCGGCGCTCAAGGCCGATGCCGACATTGCCTATGCCCGCACTGCGGCCGCGATGGACGCCACCCGTGACGGGGTTCATGCCCAGACCAATGCCATGCTGGCCAGCGTCGATCAGGCGCGGGTGACGCTCGATCATATCGGCGGCGAAGCGGCCCGGCAGATCGAGGCGCGCCTCAAATCGCTGCTGGGCGATGCCGGCGCGCTGGGCGCCGAGCTCACCGGTCAAAGCGAGCGTGCCAAGGCGCTGATCGATGACGTCAGCCGCGGCTTTACCGTGCTCGATGCCAAGCTGAACAATTCGGCAATGACCGGCACCACGTCGCTCGACGCCATCACCAACCGCATGACCGAAGCGCGCGAGGCGATCCATCGCCTCGGTGAGCCGATTACCGCGACCGAAAGCCTGATCGCCAGCGTCGAAGCCCGCATCGCCAGCATCGGCACCGCCACCGACGGCACATTGAACGCGATAACCGGCAGCGCCCCGCAAGTCGAAGCCATGGCCGAACGCATGAACGACCTGTTCGAACGCGCCGATGATCTGGCGCGCCCGCTTGCTGCCGGCAGCAACAGCATCGGCGAAGCGCGAAACCAGCTTGACCGCGCCCGCGAAGCACTCGACCGCGCCGCCGAAGCCTTGAGCGAGGAACTGAACGCCGCGCGCGACACGCTGGTCGAAATCGAAACCCTGACCGGCAGCGCCTCGATAGCTGCGTCGTCGCAGTTGATCGACGTATTCGCCCGCGTTCGCGATGTCGCCAACCAGACCGCTGGCACGATGCGCGACACATTGTCGAATGTGGTCGCCGAAGCCGAAACAGCGCTGAGCGAAGCCGGCACCCGTCGCGCCAAAGCCGCCTTTGTCGAACCGATACGCACGCAGCTCGCCGAAGTCGAAAACCTGCAAACCCGCGCCGCCGCCGTTGGCCAGGCCGCCGCCGAGCGCGTTACCCAGCGGCTGGTGGCGTTGTCCCAAACTGTTGCCGAGGTCGAAGCGCGCATCGATGAAACCGATACCCGCTATGAAATCCGCACCCGCAACACGCTGGCGCGGCGGGCCAGCAAGCTGATCGATGCCATGCAGGCCTCGGCGATCGACATTGCCGGACTGCTCGCCTTCCAGCTTGAGGACACCGCCTGGGAAAGCTATCTGAAAGGCGACCGCAGCATTTTTGTCCGCCGTATCGTTGCGACGCTGGAAGGCAATGGCACCCGCGCCATCGGCCGGCATTTCGCCCATGATGCCGAATTCCGCACCGAGGCAACGCATTACATCGATGAATTCGAAGCGCTGATCAGCCATGTCCTGCCCGATCGCGAAGGCCAATCGCTGGCAACAACGCTACTCGCCTCCGACATCGGCCGGCTCTACACCGCGCTAGGCCAGGCAATCGGCCGCTTTCAGTGACCCGCAGCGCAACCTGAAAAAGCGCGGCGATTATCGGGGCTGATCAGTGCGGCTGGTATGGCCCGCTATCCTTCCAGCCCGGAATATCCGCAAGCAGCACCCAGCCGGCGACAAAATTGGCGTAAAAGAGCGCAAACAGCGTCGTGCTGATGATCGTTGTCCACAACAGCTTCTTGCGCAACATCGGGTTGTGCGGCGCCGAATCGGCCTCACCCGGCACCGGCTCCTGACCCAGTTCGCGGCTCGTACGCACCCCGAAGGGCAGCACCGCGAACAGGGTAATCGACCAGAACAGCAAATAAATGGCGATGGCCGATGCGGGTTTCATACCCTAGAGCCGCACGACCTGGACATCGGTCACCGGCTTCTTGCCGGTCCATTCGCGGGCAATGCGGCGCACCGCGACCCTGATGGCTTCCGAATATTTTTCGGCATTCTTCTGATCGGCCTTTTTCGCGGCGGCTGCGGCGGCTTCGGCGCATTCAGCGAGAAAATCGGCCTTGTCCTCTTCGACCGGCACGCCCTGGGCGGTGATCGCCGGGGTGGCGGCGACCTTGCCATCGCGTGACAGCACGACGGTGACCCCCATATGACCGTTCAACATCAGGCGGCGGCGTTCGACGATGGTGGTGCCATCGGCGGGCAGGATGACATCGCCATCGAGCACCAGCCGCCCGGCCTTTTCATGGCTGAGCAGTTTGGGGCCGTTCGGCGCGAGCCGAATGGCACTGCCGTTGATCGGCACCATGGCCTTTTTGACGCCGCACGCCTTGGCGATCACGGCATGGGCTTCCATGTGGCGGCGTTCGCCATGGACGGGAATGGCGATTTCAGGCCGAATCCATTCGTACATGGCTTCGAGTTCGGGCCGGCCGGGGTGGCCCGACACGTGCACATGCGCCTGTTTTTCGGTGATGACCTCGATGCCGCGCGTGGCGAGCGCGTTCTGCACGCGCCCGATCGCCAGTTCATTGCCGGGGATCTGCTTGGATGAATAGACCACCAGATCACCGGGTTCGAGCTTCAGCACCGGATGCGAGCCGCTGGCGATACGACTGAGCGCCGCCATCGGTTCACCCTGCGCGCCGGTGCACAGGATCAGCAATTTCGACGGATCCATATTGGCCGCCGCATCCCATGACAGAGTCGGCGGCATGTCCTTCAAATACCCCGTCGCCTTGGCGACCTGGGTAATGCGATCCATCGAACGCCCGGCGAGCACGAGGTGGCGCCCGGTTTCCTTGGCCACCCAGCCCAACGTCGCGAGACGCGCCGCGTTGGAGGCAAAGGTCGTCACCAACACGCGGCCAGTCTTGCGCGCCTTGACCACCTTCAACAGCCCTTCGCGGACATCGGTTTCGCTGCCCGACGCCTTGTCGTTGAACACATTGGTCGAATCGCCGACCATCGCCAGCACGCCGGCATCGCCGATGGCGGTCAGTTCAGCAGCGGAGGCAGGCGTGCCGAGCAGCGGGCCGTCATCAAGCTTCCAGTCGCCGGTGTGGAAAATCCGGCCATAGGGGGTGTCGATGACCAGCGCATTGCCTTCGGGGATCGAATGGGCAAGCGCGACATAGCGGAAGTGGAAATCCCCCAGTTGCAGGCTGCCACCCATCGGGATGATGTTGAGCTTCACCTCCTTGGTCAGCCCTTCTTCTTCCAGCTTCTTGGCGATCAGGCCGGCGGTGAACGGCGTCGCATACAGCGCCACGCCAAGTTCATTGGCGAGATAGGGGATGGCGCCGATATGGTCTTCATGGCCGTGGGTGAGTACCACGCCGAGCAGATCGGCGCGGCGTTCCTCGATAAACGCCAGATCGGGCAATACGAGATCGACGCCCGGATAGCCCGGATCGGCAAAGGTCATGCCCAGATCGACCATCACCCATTTGCCGTTGCAGCCATAAAGATTGACGTTCATGCCGATTTCGCCCGAGCCGCCCAGCGGCAGGAAAATCAGTTCATTACCTGGTTTCATCTGAATTCTTGTTCTTTTCTGAATTGTTTTGCCCCGCATTCAGGGCGTTGATGCGGATCAAACCGCGAATTGTCAGATCGCCATCAACGCTGTCGATGGCGGAAGTATGGCGATTGAACAAGGTGGCAAGACCACCCGTGGCGATCACCGTGACCGCGCCGCCAATCTCCAATGTAATGCGCGCGACCAATCCTTCAATCAAGCCGACATAGCCCCAGAACACGCCCGATTGCATGGCGTGCACAGTGCCCTTGCCAATAACCCCCAGATTTCCGCCACTTGCGCTGGTCGGCGGCTCGACGGCGATGCGCGGTAATTTTGCCGCAGCCTGGTAAAGCGCGTCCATCGACAGGTTGATTCCCGGCGCGATCACCCCGCCTTGATAGGCGCCATCGGCCGAAACGACATCAAAGGTCGTCGCCGTGCCGAAATCGACGATGATCAGATTGCCGGGATGGTCAGCATGGGCGGCTATGGCGTTGACCAACCGGTCGGCGCCGACTTCGGCCGGGTTGGGCAAATCGATACGCAACCCCAGGTTGACGTTACCCACCGCGACGACCAGCGCATCGACCTGGAAATATTTACGGCACAGCCGCTGCAGGTTGAACAGCGTCTGCGGCACCACCGTGGCGATGATCGCTGCATCGACATGGGTGCGTTCCACACCTTCGAGCTGCATCAACTGGTGCAGCCAGACGGCATATTCATCGGCGGTGCGCTGGCCATCGGTGGAAATGCGCCAGCGCCATTTGATCTCGTCGCCGTCGCAAATGGCGAAGACGATATTGGTGTTGCCGACATCAATGGCGAGCAGCATGACCCCTCCCCTCCCGTTACAACGCGAAAACTTCGCCGGCGTGGATGGCACGCAGGCTATCATCATCAAGCCGCAGGGTCAGCGCCCCATCGGCGGCCAGCCCTTCAAAGCGACCTTCAAGCGTTTCGGTGCCAAGCCGCGCTGCGATCCGTTCCCCCAGCCCCGCCGCCTGCGCCAGCCAGGCGGTGCGTATCGGCTCGAAACCCTGCGCCGCCCAAAGCGCGCGACAGGCGGCAAATTCAGTCATCAAGACCTCGAGCAAATCAACCGGCGCCAGCGTCGGCAATCCTGCCGCCGCGAGCGAAATCGCCGGCCGTGCGGTGTCGCCTGGAAAGCTGGCGATATTGACACCAAAGCCGATGACCAGCGCATTGCCGGCGCGTTCGAGCAAAATCCCCGAAACTTTTTTGCCATCGAGCAGCAGATCATTCGGCCATTTCAGCAACAAGCGTCTCCCCTCCCGCTTGCGGGAGGGGCCGGGGGTGGGGTCGTCCTTCAATCCTGCGCGCGTTCCGATGGTGAGGGCGCCCCCACCCCCTGCCCCTCCCGAAAGCGGGAGGGGAGACGCAAGCGCCCCAGCCAGCGCCAGCGCCGCCACAAACGAAAGCTGCTGCACCGGCCCTTCGGCCTTGACCAGCACCGATGCCATCAAATTACCGGCGCCATCGCCCCAGGCGCGCCCGCGGCGGCCACGCCCCGCTGTCTGGCGGTCGGCGATCACCCAATGGCCATCGGGCAGCGTTTCGGCCCGCGCCAGCAGCCAGTCGTTCGTGGAGCCCACCTCGGCGAGATGGGTAATGCCGGGCGGAATCAACCCGCGACCGTATAGAGTGCCGCCGCAGCGCGCCCGGTCGCCGCGACCAACGGGGTGATCGCCAGCATGCCGATCGGCGAACAGAATAGCGCCGCCACCGCGATCATCGCGCCATTGGCCAGCCCGCCATCGCTCGTCGCCGGTACGCCGGGTTCATCGAAAAACATCACC
>JBBQMB010000054.1:0-17292 GCA_038328515.1 Sphingomonadales bacterium | reverse complement strand
CGTCGCGCTATTGGGGCCGTCAGGCTCGGGAAAATCCACATTATTACAAGCTGTCGGCCTGCTCGAAGGCGGTTTTCAGGGCCAGATCAGCATCGCCGGCGAACGTGTTGAAGCCCTTGATAACGCCGGCCGCACCCCGGTGCGGCGCGACCGATTGGGCTTTGTTTATCAATTACATCACCTGCTGCCCGATTTCAGCGCGCGGGAGAACGTCGTGTTGGCGGGGCTGGTCGCGGGCCATGGCGAAAAAGCCGCCATCGCCCGCGCTGATGAATTGCTCACCGCGCTTGGCCTGGGTGACCGGCTGACCCACCGCCCGTCACAGCTTTCGGGTGGCGAACAGCAACGGGTGGCGGTGGCGCGAGCGCTGGCCAACAAGCCGGTGCTGGTGCTCGCCGATGAACCAACGGGCAATCTCGATGAAGCCACCGCTGCAAAAGTGCTGGCCGAATTCCTGTCGCTGGTGCGCGGACAGGGGAGTGCAGCGCTGGTCGCCACCCATAATATCGCGCTCGCACGCCAGATGGACCGGGTGGTGACGCTGCACGAAGGGCGGCTGGCGGTGGCTTGAGGGGCACGAAAACTGGGGACAAGTCGGCGCCGGCACTTCCCCGAATCGCGCTGAACCATCACACTCGGGCGATGCCGTCCACTTCTGCCCATGCCGGATTTGTCCACCTCCGCCTGCAAAGCGCCTATTCGATGCTCGAAGGCGCGATTCAGCCCGAGGACCTGGCCAAGCATTGCCGGCGCGGGCTGTTCCCGGCGGGCGCGCTGGTGGATCGCGGCAATATGTTTGCCGCGATGGATTATTCGGCGGCGGCCAAGGATGCCGGGGTGCAGCCGATTATCGGCGCGCTGGTTGCGGTCGAACGCCCGGGTTCGCGCACGGCGCTGACTCGGCCGGTTTATGATTGGCTGGCGCTGCTGGCGCAGGATGCAACCGGCTATGGCAATCTGATCGATCTGGTCAGCAAGGCGCATCTGGATAGCGACCCGGCCGATGATCCGCATGTCATGCTCGCCGATTTCGACGGCCGCACCGAGGGGCTAATCTGCCTCACTGGCGGTGCCGATGGTGCGCTGGCGCGGTTGCTGGCTGACGGGCAGGTAGTCGATGGCTATGCCGATACGCTGGTGCGGTTGTTCCCGGGTCGGCTCTACGTCGAGATCAGTCGTGCCAACGACACGATCGAGCAGCGCAGCGAGGCCGGGCTGTTGCGGCTGGCGGCGGCACGCGATTTGCCGATTGTCGCGACAAATCCGGTCAAGTTCCTCGATGACAGGGTCCATCTTGCCCATGATGCGCTGCTGTGTATCGCCGATTCGGCCTATGTCGAAGCCGATGAGCGCCGCAAATCGAACCGCGAGCACCGACTGAAATCGGCCGCCGAGATGAAAAAGGCCTTTGCCGATCTGCCCGAGGCGATCGCCAATACGCTGGTCATCGCTCAACGTTGTGCCGTTGCCGCGCCGTCACGCAAGCCGATTCTGCCACGAATGGCAACCGATGGCATGAGCGAAGATCCGGCACTGATTGTGGCCGCTGAGGCCGGGCTGGCGGCGCGGCTGGCGGTGCTGGGTGTCACCGGTGATGCGGCGAAACCCTATCACGACCGGCTGGCGTTCGAATTGAACGTCATCAACGAAATGGGTTTTCCCGGCTATTTCCTGATCGTGGCGGATTTCATCGGCTGGGCCAAGGCGCAGGGGATTCCGGTGGGGCCGGGCCGCGGCTCGGGCGCCGGCTCGGTGGTGGCGTGGAGCCTGACGATCACCGATCTCGATCCACTCGAACATGGGCTGTTATTCGAACGCTTTCTCAACCCCGACCGCGTGTCGATGCCCGATTTCGACATCGATTTTTGCGAAACCAGGCGCGGCGAAGTCATCCGCTATGTCCAGCAACGCTATGGCGCAGACCAGGTCGCGCAGATCATCACCTTTGGGAAGATGAAGGCGCGCGCCGTGTTGAAGGACGTCGGGCGCGTGCTGCAAATGCCCTATGGCCAGACCGACCGGCTGAGCAAGCTGGTGCCGAGCCACCCGACCGACCCCTGGACGCTGGCGCGCACGCTGGGGCAGGGCAAGGACAAGGACGGCAAGCGTTATGAAGGCGTGCCCGAATTCATTGCCGAGCGCGATCGTGACCCCAAGGTCAAGCGGCTGATCGAGATTGCGCTGCAACTGGAAGGCTTGCCGCGCCATAGCTCGACCCATGCCGCCGGGGTGGTGATTGGTGACCGGCCGTTGTCGCAACTGGTGCCGCTGTATCGCGATCCGCGTTCGGACATGGCGGTGACTCAGTTCGAAATGAAGGCAGTGGAAAAGGCCGGGCTGGTCAAGTTCGATTTTCTCGGGCTGAAAACCCTTTCGGTGCTCGATCGGGCCGCAAAATTGCTCGCCGATCGCGGTGTGACAGTCGATTGGCTCTCGCTGCCGCTCGATGATCCTGAGGTCTACAAGCTGCTGGCGCGCGGCGACACGGTCGGGGTCTTCCAGTTCGAATCGGAAGGCATGCGCCGCGCGCTCGGCCAGGTTCGGCCCGATTGCTTTGGCGATATCATCGCGCTCGGCGCCCTGTATCGGCCGGGGCCGATGGACAATATTCCCAGCTTTGCCAATCGCAAGCATGGCCGCGAAGCAGTGGAACTGCTGCATCCGCTGATGGAGCCGATCCTGCGCGAAACCTATGGCATCATCGTCTATCAGGAACAGGTGATGCAGATCGCTCGAACGCTGGCGGGCTATAGCCTCGGTGAAGCCGATCTGTTGCGCCGCGCGATGGGCAAGAAAATCCACGCCGAAATGGTGGCGCAAAAGGAACGCTTTGCCGAAGGCGCCGCCAAGAACGGCATCGAGCAGGACACCGCGAGCGCGATTTTCGACCTGGTGCTCAAATTTGCCAATTACGGCTTCAACAAATCGCACGCTGCCGCCTATGCGCTGGTCAGTTTCCAGACGGCGTGGCTGAAGGCGCACCATCCGGTCGAATTCTTCGCGGCGTCGATGGCCTATGATATCACCAATACCGACCGACTGGCGGCGTTCACCGAGGATGCGCGGCGGTCGGGTGTCGGGGTGCTGCCGCCGTGCATCAACCGGTCCGCGGCGGATTTCAGTGTTGAGCAAGTCGGCGATGCGCTGGCGGTGCGCTATGCGCTCGCCGCGTTGAAGAATGTCGGCGAAAAGGCGATGGAAGATGTCGTCATCGGGCGCGGTGCCGGCTATGCGGCGCTGCCCGACTTTTCGAAGCGCGTCGATCCGCGGCTGCTCAACAAGCGCCAGCTTGAAAGCCTGATTGCGGCGGGGTGTTTTGACAGCATCGATGCCAATCGCGCCGGGGTTTATCTGCTCGCCGAATCGATTTTGGGCACCGCCCAGGCCGCTGCTGAAGCGCGAGTATCAGCGCAGGCGGCGCTTTTTGGCGAAAGCACAGACAAGGGGCTGGCGATGCTGGTCCCCAATGTCAGCTGGACGATGGCCGAAACCATGGCGCGCGAAAAAGACGCTTATGGCTTTTATTTTTCTGGCCACCCGGTCGAGGCATGGCGGCCGGTGCTCGATGCGCAAGGGGCGCTCAGCTTTGCCGATGTGGCGGCGCTGCCGGCGCCGGGCGGCGGTGGCAAAAAGGGCGTCGTCATGGCCGGGTTGATCGAAGAAATCCGCTGGCGCACGCCGCAAAATGGCGGTTCGGGCCGCGGCAGCAATCGCTATCTGCTCATCAGTTTTTCGGATCGCAGCGGGCAATATGTCGGCAGTTGCTTCGATGAAGCGGCGCAAGCGCGGATCGAAGCGCTGGTGAACGAAACGCCGGCGGTGCTGATCCAGGCCGAACTGATGTGGCGCGAGGGCGAAGACGTGCCGCGCGTCACGGTGCGCGGTGTGACCGCGCTCGCAGATATGGCCAAGCGCGCTCGGGGCCGGGTCGTGGTGACGATTGCTGCGATAGCCGATGCCGAAGCGCTCGCCGAAATGGTTGCCGATGCGCGCGGCAAGGGGCGGGGGGAGTTGGTTGCGCAAGTCACCACTGCGGTGGGTGTCGCTCGGCTGTGCCTTGGCCGTGACTATCTGCTCGATGCCGAAACGCTGGCACGGCTGGGCCGGGCGTTCGGGCCCAACCGCATCACCAGCGAAGCGATAGATCCGCCCCGGTTGGCGTTAGTCGGGTAATTTTTGTTTGTGAATTCAACGCATTCACGGTAGGGCGGCGCCATTGGCGCTTGCCGATTTGCGGGTTGGCAGTCTTGCCTGCTGACTAGAAATCGGTGCCGTGGGTAGCCCCCTCCCGCACAGGGAGGGGGCGCCGTCGCGTCAATTCGGTCGGGTGGTGACCGTCGTTGTGGTTTCCTTCGTGTTCACCGGTGTGGTGTGGCGGTGGTGGCGAACGACCACCTTCTTGCGCGGTGCCGCACGCTTTGTCCGAACCGGGGTGACGGTTTTTTCGACGATGGCGACCGTGGTGGTAGGAGCGGCCATTGGCATCGCCGCCATGGCATCGGCACGGGCATTGGCGCTATCGGCGGCGCGTTCGGCGGCGTTGGCGCGAGCTTCGGCGGCGGCACCATTGGCCTGGGCGTTCACGACGGCCGCCTGGGCGCTGGCCGTTGCGGCTTCGGCATCGATGCGGCGGTCACGCGAAACCGCCATCTTGTCGCGATCGGCATTTACGATGGCGATGTCGGCAAGTTCGCCGGCGCGGCGGGCTGCGGCGAGCGATTCGGTTTTCTTGCCGCGTGCCAGCAACAGTTCGGCATCGCCGAGCGCCTTGCGGGCGTCGGTCTGCAACATCGGCGCGCCGCTGCTGGCACCGACCTTGTCACCGGCTTCGATCTTGCCGCGGGCTTCGGCAATGGCGGCGCGGGCGCGATCGGCTTCCCCAGCGAGCGCGGGGGTTGCGAGCGAGAGCAGGATAGCGGCAGTGGCGAAAAATCGCTGACGTGTCATCGGAAAAACTTCCTTTCAGGATAGCTTTCACCATAACTTGCAAAGCCCAGCGAAGTTCCGTTCAGCGATAGCGGGCGAGCAGTGCCCCCATGTCGACCCGCGCCTTCAGCCGGTTGCCAAGCAGAAACACCCCGGCGAATTTGCGTTGCAAAAACAAGGTATCGGCGGGCGGCAGGTGCCAGAAATCGCGCGCCTTGGCCATGGCGAGGCCTTCTTCGCGGATTTGCGCGGTAAAGTCCGTGCTGGCAAAATCGAACATTCCGGTGGTGCGCAGCGGCACCATGCCCTGCTCGAACATCGTCATGATGCTGTGCTGGTGGCGATCGGGGGTATCGGCGCCGAAAAACCCTATATCGATCATGGCACTGCGGGTGGCGGCGCGCACGCTGGCCGGGTCGGGTGCCATGCCGGCGATGAGCAGGCGGCGATAACGATCGGCAATTTCAGGCCCGAACTGCCGGGTGGCGCCAAAATCGAGCAGCACCAGCCGGTCCTGCGCCACGTCATAGCGGTAATTGGCAAAATTCGGGTCGGTTTGCATGACTTGAAATTCGAACAATTCGCGCAGCAAAAGCCCGAGCAACAGCGTCATGATGCGGTCACGGGTGGCCTGTGGGGCCGATTCAAGGCTTTCGACCGCGACACCGGGGACGAAATCCATGGCGAGAACGTCGCTGGTGGTCAGATCAGCGTGCAGGCCGGGGACGATGAAATCCCCGGCGTCCGCAAGCAGCCCGCCGAAGCGCGCGAGGCATTGCGCTTCGCGGGCGTAATCGGCTTCCTCGTGCAACTGGCGCTTGGCTTCGGCGAGCAGCGGCATGATGTCGAGGCCAGCGGGCAACTGGCCGGTCAGCCGCACCAATGTGGCGATGTTATCGACATCGGAATCGATGCTCTGGCGCACCCCGGGGTACTGAATCTTGATCGCCAGATCGCGGCCATCGCGGGTCTGGGCGCGGTGGACCTGGCCGATCGAAGCCGCCGCAATCGGCCGGACGTCGAAGCGGGCAAAGCGCGTGCGCCAGCCCTTGCCCCATTGCCGGTCGAGCACCGTTTGCAACTGCGCCGGCGGCATATGCTGGCCATCGGCCCGCAGGCGGGCAAGGATGTCGGACAATTCCGGCGGCACCAGATCGCTGCCGCCCATCGACAGCATCTGCCCCATTTTCATGGCGGCGCCGCGCAGATTGGCGAGTTGGCTGGTGATGGTTGCGGCATTGCCCGGGGTGAGCAGCAAGCCGGCAACGCTGGGCCGTTCACCCCGCGCCAGCGCTCGCGCACCGCCGGCGAGCATGTTGCCGGCCACGCCGCCCGCCATGCTGCCAAACGCGGCGAGGCGGGAGAGCCGGCCGGACGGCACGGCGCGGCCGCGGGAGGGGGGAGGTGCCATGGCGGTGGTTTAGGGGCCGCTCGCCGCCGCGCAATGTGTCATTATGACAGTGGTGATGGCGCTAAGGTGCCCCCCTCTCCCGCAGGCGGCAGAAGGGCGTATTGTTACACATCAGGGTTAAAGACGCTCCAGCCCATGCCTTGCGCGAGTTCCTCAAGCGCTTGCGTACCGAGCATCGAATTGCCCTGCGGCGAGAGGCCCGGCGACCAGACGGCGATGCTGGCGCGGCCCGGCGCGATGGCGAGGATGCCGCCGCCGACACCCGATTTGGCCGGCAGCCCGACCTGAAAGGCGAATTCGCCCGACGCGTCATAATGGCCGCAGGTCAGCATTAGCGCGTTGAGGCGCCTCGCCCGTTCCGGGGCGACGATAGTGCGGCCGGTGCGTGGGTCGACGCCGCCATGCGCGAGGAAGCGCCCGGCATGGGCTAGTTGCCGGCACGACATGGCGATGGCGCATTGGTGGAAATACACATCGAGCGTGGAGGCAACCGGGCCATCGATGCTGCCGAATGATTTCATGTAGTTGGCCAGCGCCGCGTTGCGAAAGCCGGTGGCGGCTTCGGAATAGGCGACCGCGCCATCGACCGCTATGCTGTCATCACCGGCGAGGCTGCGGATAAGGCGCAAAATGTCGCCAATGCCTTCGCGGGTGCCGCGCGCGATCATATCGGTGACCGCGATGGCGCCGGCATTGATGAACGGATTGCGCGGGCGGCCACCTTCGGCCTCAAGCTGCACGATGGAATTGAAAGCGCTGCCCGAGGGTTCGCGGCCAACGCGATCCCACACACAGTCACCACAGGCTGACAAGGCTTCGACGAGGGCGAAAACCTTGCTGATCGACTGGATCGAAAAGCGCGTATCGGCATCGCCGGCGACATGTTCGTTGCCATCGGCGGTGACGACGGCAATGCCGAAATGATCGCCCGACACCTTGGCAAGTTCAGGAATATAATCGGCGACCCGGCCCCGGTCGGGTTCGACGGCCATGCGAGCGGCGATTTCGGCAACCAGCCCTGCCAGATCGGCCATTATTGTCTCCCCAGGCTGGCCGTTGCGACCGCGTTGTAAGCATCACAAAAATCATTGCGAAAGGCCAGTCCTGCGCAAAATATGAGTGGCACTTGAATTGCACGTAGTGTAGCAACGTGAAAAGAAAAAGTTCGAGTCGGTGTTATCCGGCGATTGTGGGAGAGTGATCATGGCCTCGGCAAGCAAGCTTGATGCAAGCGCAGCACCTGCGCACCGCACGACGCCGCGCGATGAATTCACGCCGGTCTGGCCATTGCCGCCGCGCCAGCGCCCGGGGCTTGATGACATCAGCAAGGCATCGCTCGAAGCGTATCTAGCGACCGCGCCGCTCGATGATGTCGATATCGCCGATCCGATTTATTGGGAACATGACGCTCAGGCGGTGTTTTTCAAACGGTTGCGCGATGAAGCGCCGGTGCATTTCAACGGCCATAACAAGGAACGCCATCGCGGTTTCTGGTCGGTAACGCGCTGGGCCGATGTGATGGCAGTCGATACCAACCATCAGGTGTTTTCATCCGATGCGCATCTTGGTGGCATCACGGTGTTCGATATGGACCCTGATTTCATCATGCCGATGTTCATCGCCATGGATCAGCCCAAGCATGATGTGCAGCGCAAAGCGGTCAACCCGATCGTTTCAGGCGCCAATCTGGCGGCGTTTGAAGAATTGATCCGCTCGCGCACCGCCGAAGTGCTCGATAGCCTGCCGCGTGGCGAGACTTTCGATTGGGTCGACAAGGTCTCGATCGAATTGACCAGCCGTATGCTGGCGACCTTGTTCGATTTCCCGCAGGAACATCGCCGCAAGCTGACCTATTGGTCGGATATCTCGACGCAGGACCCCGAATTGCCCGGCGCGCTGACCAAGGATGAACGCCAGGCCGTGCTGCTCGGCATGTTGCAGGAATTCATGGGATTGTGGAACGAGCGGGTCAATGCGCAAGAGCCCAATGGCGACCTGATCTCGATGCTGGCGCATAATCCGGCGACGCGCGACATGCCGCCGATGGAGTTCATGGGCAATCTGGTGCTGTTGATCGTTGGCGGCAACGACACGACGCGCAATTCGATCACCGGCGGGCTGTATTTCCTCAACAAGAACCCCGGCGAATACCAAAAGCTGCGTGAAAATCATGGGTTGATCGAATCGATGGTGTCAGAAACCATTCGTTACCAGACGCCGCTGGCGCACATGCGCCGCACCGCGCTGGAAGACACGATTTTGGGCGGCCAGCACATCCACAAGGGCGACAAGGTCGTGATGTGGTATGTTTCCGGCAATCGCGATGAACGCGCCATCGAGAACCCCGATGATTTCATCATTGATCGGGCGCGGTCACGCCAGCACATGTCGTTCGGTTTCGGCATCCACCGCTGCGTCGGCAACCGGCTTGCAGAATTGCAGTTGAAAATCCTGTGGGAAGAAATTCTCAAGCGCTTCGACACTATCGAAGTGATGGAAGAACCCGAGCGGGTGCCATCGTCGTTCGTCAAGGGCTATACCAAGATGATGGTGCGCATTCCGGCCTGACCGCCGTCCCGCCAACCCGAAGCAACAGGACCAGCAATGGCCAAGATCACCTATATCGAATTCAATGGCGCGTCGCATGATGTCGAAGTGCCCGATGGGCTTTCTTTGATGGAAGGCGCGCTGCAGAACGGCGTCGGCGGCATCGATGGCGATTGCGGCGGCAATGCCGCTTGCGCCACTTGCCATGTCTATGTCGATCCGGCGTGGCTGCGGATGACCGGCATGATGACCGATATGGAATCGGACATGCTCGATCTCGCCGATGGCCGGCAGGAAAACAGCCGGTTGGCCTGCCAGATCCATGCCTCGGCCGATCTTGACGGGTTGGTCGTGCGGATGCCCGAAACCCAGCATTGAGCGAGGAACTGCCATGCCCCTGTCACTTTACGACGCCTTTGTGCCATCGGCGCGCCAGATCGTGGCGGCAGCTGAAGCCCTGCTGACCAAGGCTGAAGCGCATTGCGTCGAACATGGCATGGCGCCGGCTGACATGGTCAGCGCAAGCCTCGCGCCCGACATGGCCGCGGTGCCGTTCCAGGTCTATTCGGTGGCTGGGCATACCGCCGGCGCCATCGCTGGCGTGCGTGCCGGCAAATATACGCCATCGGGGCCGAGCGGTGACCAGAGCTTTGCGACCCTGAAAACCATGCTGGTCGATGCCGGCGCGGCATTGGCTAGTCTCGAAGCGGCCGAACTCGAAGCCTATGTCGGCAAGCCGGTGATGTTCGTATTTGGCGCCATGGAAATGCCGTTCAAGGCGGAAAACTTCCTGCTCTCGTTCAGCCAGCCAAACTATTATTTCCACGCAGCAACGCTTTACGACATCTTCCGCCACAAGGGCGTCAAGCTCGGCAAGCGTGACTTCATGGGCGTGCCGCGCATCGGGCTATAGGCCGCAGCTTCGCAAGTGCAGTTGATGACAGGCGGTGGCAGCGATACACCGCCCGCCAACGTCTGCAATCGTGGAGTCCTTATGTTCCGTTCGATCCTCGCCGCGCTGCTCGCCGCCACCACCGCTACCGCAGCGCCGGTGCCGCAGGGCAAACCCAATGTACCGGAATTGCAGCCGGCCTTTGCCGGGCAGACCCGCGCCGAAGCCGCTGTCACCCGCACGCCGATCGCGGTGACCGAAATCGCCACGGGTCTGAGTTTGCCCTGGGGGCTGGCATTCCTGCCGGATGGCCGCATGCTGGTGACCGAAAAAGCGCCGGGGGCGATGCGGATTGTCAACGCCGATGGCAGCAAGTCCGAGGCCATCACCGGGCTGCCGGCGGTCGATGCGCGCGGACAGGGCGGCATGATGGGCATTGCCGTGCCACCGTCGGGCGAAGCCAAGGGCACGGTGTTCTGGAGCTATGCCGAGCCGCGTGAAGGCGGTAACGGCCTTGCGGTAGCGCGCGGTGTGCTGGTCGGTGGGCCGGCGCCGAAGATGACCGATGTGAAGGTCATTTTCCGCATGATGCCGACGATCGATTCAAAGCAGCATTTCGGTGGCCGGCTGGTGTTTGCGCGCGATGGCAAATTGTTCGTGATGCTGGGCGAACGCTCGATCCTGCCGGGCCGGGTACAGGCGCAGGATCTGGGCAGCGATTTCGGCAAGATCGTCCGCATCAACCGCGATGGCTCGATCCCGCGCGACAATCCCTTTGTCAAAGCGCCAGGCGCGCGGCCGGAAATCTGGAGCAAGGGCAATCGCAACGTGCTGGCGGCAGCGCTCGATAACCGCGGTCGGCTGTGGGAGGCCGAAAATGGCCCACAAGGCGGCGATGAATTGAACCTCATCGTAGCCGGCAAGGATTACGGTTGGCCGACGATCACCTATGGCGAGGAATATAATGGCAAGCCGATCGGCCAGTCGCAGACCCAGGCGCCGGGCATGGAACAGCCGGTCTATTATTGGGACCCGGTGATCGCGCCTTCGGGCATGGCGATCTACAGCGGCAAGCTGGCGCGCGAATGGCGCGGCAATATCTTCATCGGCGGGTTGGCCGCGATGTCGCTGACGCGGCTGGTGATGAAGGGCGACCGGGTGGTCGGCGAAGAACGGCTATTGAAGGACCGCAAGGAGCGTATCCGCGATGTCGTCGAAGGCCCGGATGGCGCGCTCTACCTGCTGACTGATAGCAAGGACGGCAAGCTGTTGCGCGTGGCACCGATACGCTGATGCCGTATCGCCAAGCTTGACCCCGCGCGCTGCCGTCGCTAAGGCCGCGCAACCGGCAATCGTGCCGAAACCCCATGCAGGGGTAACCCATCCGGTGTCGGCGCGTCTTGGAAGCAGGACTGGTCGAACATCCCCTGCAGCGGACCAACCGGATAGAGGAGAAATATTATGGCGGCACCCGTCGTCTCGATGGCGCAGCTTTTGGAAGCCGGCGCCCACTTTGGTCACCAGACGCACCGCTGGAATCCGAAGATGAAGCCTTACATCTTTGGTGATCGCAACGGCGTTCACATCATCGATCTGTCGCAGAGCGTGCCGTTGTTCGCGCGCGCGCTCGAATTCGTCCGCGCTTCGGTGCAGGGCGGCGGCAAAGTGTTGTTCGTCGGCACCAAGCGCCAGGCGCAGGATCCGATTGCGGAAGCGGCGCGTCGTTCGGGCCAGCATTATGTCAACCATCGCTGGCTGGGCGGCATGCTCACCAACTGGAAGACCATCAGCGGTTCGATCAAGAAGTTCAAGCAGCTCGAAGAACAGCTTGCCGGTGACACGCTCGGCCTGACCAAGAAGGAAATCTTGAAGCTCACCCGTGAGCGCGACAAGTTCGAGCTGTCGCTGGGCGGCATTCGTGATATGGGCGGCCTGCCTGACGTGATTTTCATCATCGACGTCAACAAGGAAGAACTGGCCGTCAAAGAAGCCAATGTGCTCGGCATTCCGGTGGTCGCGATTCTCGATACCAACACCGATCCGACCGGTATCGCCTTCCCGGTGCCGGGCAATGATGACGCCAGCCGCGCTATCCTGCTGTATGTCAACGCCATTGCCGACACGGTGATCGAGGCCCGCCAAGGCCGTGCTGCCGACCGCGGCATCGATTTGGGCGCCATGGAAGAAGCGCCGGTGGAGTATACGATTGCAGCCCCGGTTGAAACGCAGGCGGCCACGCCTGCTTCGATGGCCGATGTCGGCGCTGTGGAAATGGCCGATAAAAAGGCCGATGCTGCGCCGCAGGTGCTTCCCGACGGCCGGGGTGGTGAAACGACACCGGATGTCGTTTCGGGCGCTGCCCCTGCAGTCTGAGCCTTGGCTGTCATCAGATTAAAAAGCGCGTCGGCAATAGACGCGAGGCACAACCCGAAAGGAAATGACATGGCGGATATCACCGCATCCATGGTCAAGGACCTGCGCGACCGCACCGGCGCCGGCATGATGGACTGCAAAAAGGCATTGAACGAAACCGCCGGCGACACGGAAGCCGCGGTTGACTGGCTGCGCACCAAGGGCCTTGCCGCCGCTGCCAAAAAAGCCGGGCGCACGGCGGCCGAAGGTTTGATCGGCGTGACCGTCGCCGGGACGCGCGGCGCCATGGTCGAAGTCAATTCCGAAACCGATTTCGTCGCCAAGAACGAAACCTTCCAGGGTTTTGTCCGCACCGTCACCGCGATTGCCGCCGAACTTGGCAGCGATGTCGCAACGCTGCTCGCCGCCTCCTATCCCGAAAGCGATGGCAGCGTGCATGACAAGCTCACGCACAATGTCGCCACCATCGGTGAACACCAGACGCTGCGCCGCGCCGCGATCCTTGATGTCAAACAGGGTATCGTCACGTCCTATGTCCACAACGCCACGGCGTCGGGGCTGGGCAAGATTGGCGTGCTGGTCGGTCTCGAATCATCGGCGCCTGCCGATGTGCTCGCACCGCTGGGCAAGCAGATTGCCATGCATATCGCTGCTGCCAATCCGCTGGCGCTCGATGAAACCGGGCTTGACCAGGCGCTGGTCGAGCGCGAGCGCGCCATTGCGCGTGAAAAGGCTGCGACCTCGGGCAAGCCGGCCGACATCATCGAAAAGATGATCGAAGGCGGCGTGCGCAAATATGCGCAGGAAAATTCGCTGATGACCCAGGTATTTGTCATGGATGGCAAGACCAAGATCGCCGATGTCGTCGCCAATGCTGCCAAGGCCGCTGGCACCGCGATTACGCTCAGCAGTTTCATCCGCCTCCAGCTCGGTGAAGGCATCGAGCGCGAGGAAAAGGATTTTGCGGCCGAAGTCGCTGCCGCCGCCGGTATCTGATCGGGTTCGGGCCGTCCGTTCCGGGCGGCCCGACCAACATGCTTGGCAGCGCCGCAGGTGCTGGCTAGGGTGACGCGTGTCGCCGCCCGGACACCGGGAAGTTAAGGGGAAGTCATGCCAGCGCCCGGCTATAAACGTATCCTGCTCAAGCTTTCGGGCGAAGCAGCGATGGGCGACGAGGCCTTTGGAATCGATCCGGCCACCGTCGCCCGGGTCGCCGGCGAGGTAAAAGCCGCCAAGGACGCAGGCTATGAACTTTGCCTCGTCATCGGCGGCGGCAATATTTTTCGCGGCATTGCCGGGTCTGCCAAGGGCATGGACCGCACGACCGCCGATTACATGGGTATGCTGGCGACGATCATGAACGCGCTGGCGATGCAGGATGCGCTCGAACAACTCGGGGTCGATACGCGGGTGCAATCGGCGATCCCGATGGCAGCCGTTTGCGAGCCTTATATCCGCCGGCGGGCGGAACGGCACATTGAAAAGGGCCGGGTGGTGATTTTTGCCGCCGGCACCGGTAGCCCTTTCTTCACCACCGACAGTGGCGCTGCGCTGCGCGCCGCTGAAATGCGCTGCGATGCGCTGTTCAAAGGCACGTCGGTCGACGGCGTTTATGATGCCGACCCCAAAAAGGTGCCCGGCGCGCATCGCTATGAACGCGTCAGCTATTCGACCGTACTCGCCAATGATTTGAAGGTGATGGACGCGTCGGCGGTGTCCTTGTGCCGCGACAATGATATTCCTATCGTGGTGTTCAACATCCGTGAGCCCGGCGCGCTGGCCGCCGTGCTCGATGGCAGCGCCTTGTCGACGATCGTGACAAATGATGCTGCCGTCGCAAATAAAGGACAGGCCCATGGCTGATTTCGAACTCGCACCGTTCAAGGCTGATCTTGAACGCCGCACCACGGGCGCCACCGAGGCTTTGAAGCATGATCTTGCCGGCCTGCGCACCGGCCGTGCCAATACCAGCCTGCTCGATCCGGTCACCGTCGAAGTCTATGGCTCGGCGATGCCGCTGTCGCAGGTGGCAACCGTCACGGCGCCCGAACCGCGCATGCTCAGCGTGCAGGTCTGGGATAAATCCAATGTGACGCCGGTGGAAAAGGCCATTCGTTCGGCCGGCCTCGGGCTCAACCCGATCACCGATGGCCAGACACTGCGCCTGCCGATCCCCGACATGACCGAAGACCGCCGCAAGGAAATGGCCAAGCTGGCGTCGACCTATGCCGAAAAGGCCAAGATAGCCGCGCGCAACGTCCGCCGCGATGGCATGGAAGTGCTCAAGACCGCCGAGAAAAAGGGCAAGATCAGTCAGGACGAACAAAAGCGCTACGAAGCCGATGTGCAGAAGATCACCGACAAGGCGATCATCGACATCGACGCGGCAACCGCCGCCAAGGAAAAGGAAATCCTGGGCAAGTGACCAGCGCGGTCGCCTCGCATGGCGGCGGCAATGGTGCGAGCCTGCGTCACCTTGCCATCATCATGGATGGCAATGGCCGATGGGCCAAGACGCGCCGATTGCCGCGTATCGCCGGGCATCGTGCCGGCGTGGAAGCCGTGCGCCGGGTTGTCGAGGCAGCGCCCGACCTGGGTATCGAAGTGCTGACGCTTTATGCTTTTTCGACCGAAAACTGGAAGCGTCCGGCCGATGAAGTCAGCGACCTCATGGGGTTGTTGCGCCATTATATCCGCTCCGAAATCAACGACCTGCACAAAAATGGCGTGCGGCTGGACTTCATTGGCGATTACCGCGCGTTGCAGCCCGATCTGGTCAAACTGCTCGATGATGCGCGGGCGCTGACCTCGGGCAATCGCCGGCTGACACTGGTCATGGCGCTGAATTATGGCGGGCAGGACGAATTGGTGCGCGCGGCGCGGGCGCTCGCGGTGGCGGCCGTCGCCGGTCGGCTTGATCCTGCCGCGATCGATGTTGCGGCACTCGCCGGGCAACTCGATACCGCGAGCATGCCGCCGCCCGACCTGGTGCTGCGGACGTCGGGGGAAATGCGACTGTCTAACTTCCTGCTCTGGCAATCAGCCTATGCCGAATTTGTTGCCATCGATACGCTGTGGCCGGATTTCGACCGCGCCGCATTGGCCGAAACGGTCGCTGAATTTGCGACACGCGAGCGGCGTTTTGGCGGGCGCTGACACCCCATCGGCAGCGGCCGGCAATCCGTTGGTAAAGCGTGTCATAACCGGCGTTGTGCTGATTATCGTGGCGCTGGCGGCGGTGCGTTTTGGTGGCATCGGTTTTACGGCGTTGATCGCGGTTGCGACGCTCGTCATGTTTGCCGAATGGGCGGTGATGCACCGGATCGGGCGCGGTGTCAGGCTGGCGGGCCTGGGGCTGCTGGCGGCAGTGATCGTCGCGATGTCACTGTTGGCGCCGGCGGAAGCTGTGATGGCGCTGGCGGCGGGTGCCGGCCTTTTGGGGCTGTTTGCGTCGAGACTGCAAAAGGGCGCCGGCTTCTGGACTGCCGCCGGGCTGCTGTATGCCGGACTGCCAGCGGTGTCGCTGATCTGGTTGCGCGGGCTCCCGCTCGGGTTGCAGGCGGTGATTTTCCTGCTGTTGTGCGTGTGGTCGGCGGATATTGTGGCGTTTTTTACCGGGCGGGCGCTGGGTGGCCCCAAGCTGGCACCGTCGATCAGCCCGAACAAGACCTGGTCGGGGGCGATTGGTGGCGTCGTTGGCGCGATGTTGATCGCCGGTGGCGCTGCCGCGGTATGGCTGGCGGGGCTGCAAGGCAAGGGTTTCGGGCTGTTTTTCGCGCTCGCGGGTGGGCTTGCGGTGCTGTCGGTGCTGGGTGATCTGCTCGAAAGTGGCTTGAAGCGCCGCGCTGGCGTCAAGGATTCGGGCACGTCGCTCCCCGGCCATGGCGGTGTCATGGATCGGCTCGATGGGCTTGTGCCGGTGGCGATTGCCGGCGCCGTGGTGTTTGCGTTGACCGGGTGGGCGGGATGAAATCGCTGACCATCCTGGGGGCGACGGGTTCGGTGGGCAGCCAGGCGCTTGATCTTGTCGCGCGCAATCCGGGGCGCTGGCAGGTCGAAGCGCTCACCGCCAACAGCGATGTTGCCGGGCTGGCGGCGGCGGCGCGGGCCCATGGTGCGCGCTTTGCGGCGATCGGCGATCCGGCGCTGTACGGGGCGTTGCAAGATGCGCTGGCCGGATCGGGGGTGACGGCCGGGGCCGGGCCAGCGGCGATCTGCGAGGCAGCGCGGCGGCCGGGCGATATCGTGCTGACGGCGATTGTCGGGGCGGCCGGGCTGGCGCCGACGCTCGCCGCCGTCGAACGCGGCGCGACGCTGGCGATTGCCAACAAGGAAACGCTGGTCTGCGCCGGGCCGCTGGTCAAGGCGGCGGCGGCGCGATCGGGGTCGGTGTTGCTGCCGGTCGACAGTGAACATAATGCCGTGTTTCAGGTGTTCGACCATGATCAGCCGGACCGGGTGGCGAAAATCATCCTGACCTGCAGCGGTGGGCCGTTTCGCACCCGCAGCCGCGCCGAATTGGCAGGCGTCAGCGTCGCCGACGCCTGCAAGCACCCGGTCTGGTCGATGGGGGCGAAGATTTCGGTCGATTCGGCGACGTTGATGAACAAGGGGCTGGAACTGATCGAGGCGCACCAGCTGTTCCCGGTGGGCGCCGATCGGCTGGATGTCATCATCCACCCGCTATCGGTGGTGCATTCGATGGTCGAATATGTCGACGGGTCGGTGCTGGCCCAGCTCGGCACCCCCGACATGCGGATTCCGATCGCCTATGCCATGGCCTGGCCGGAACGCATCGCGACGCCGGCGACGCGCCTCGATCTGGCGGCAATCGCGCGGCTGGATTTCGAAGCACCTGATCTGGCGCGCTTTCCCTGCCTGCAACTGGCCTGGGATGCGCTGCGCGCCGGCGGGTCGGCGCCGTGCATCCTGAATGCCGCGAATGAAATTGCCGTGGCGGCGTTCATCGCCGGGCAACTATCATTCCTCGATATCGACGCAGTGGTCGCGGCAACGCTGGCTAGGGTCGCTTCGGGGCCGGTCGGTTGTCTTGACGAAGTGGTGGCGATCGATGGCACGGCGCGCGCCGTTGCCCGCGAAGAAGCCGAAAAACGCCGGTGATGGAGGCAGTAAGATGACGGAA
>JBBQMB010000053.1:0-17481 GCA_038328515.1 Sphingomonadales bacterium | reverse complement strand
CACGATCAGTTCGAACTTCACGAGCCGGATTGTAGCTACGCCCTCGATTGCTCATTGGCGTTTGTAAACTTGCGATAGGCGCGCACAGCTTTGAGTTCGGAAGCCGCTGACGAAAAGAATCGGAATTCGACACCCCAACTTCCCATACAAATTGCGTACGGGCTGATGGAGCGGTCGATAAGGCATTGATTTAATGGCGCATCCGACAGGATTCGAACCTGTGACCCCTGCCTTCGGAGGGCAGTACTCTATCCAGCTGAGCTACGGATGCGTGAAGGCGCTGTTAGCAGCGCCGGACGCCAAGCGCCAGAGGGCGTGGCATGGCTATTTTTTGGGTGGGCGCACCAGTTCGATAGGGGTGAACTTGCCGAGTCCGCAGCTGGCACCGCGGATGTTGCCGGCGGTTTGCATCAGCACGGTGATGATATCGACGTTGCACAACTGATTGATCGACGTTTGATAACCAAAGGCGCGTTCAAAGCCCAGTCGCGGGCAACTGTTGGGCAGGGTGTTGCGGAACACCTTGCCGCCTTTCATGACAAAATCGATTGTCTTGTCATCGCGCACATTGGTGTTGCGGATGTTGCTGATCATCACACAGCCTTGCTCGGCGCCGATTACCCGCGCCTCCGGTACCGGTTTGCCAGCGCTGGCCGACGCAGCGCAAAGCCCCAGCACAGCGAGTACGACAACAGACCGCAAAGAACGCATCGGACAATCCCCTTTACCGCCGGCATCCGGAAAAACGCCCGGCCGCCATCGAAAAGATTTCACAGCCAACGGGCCATGGCAAGCTACGCAACTTTTACTGCCGCATTTTTGCGGCCCAGCGGGTGAACCCGAGCTTAACCCGCCGCCAGACCTACCGGGTCATGCCGCCGTCTTGGCGTCGAAATCGCACAAATCCGCGACCGGGCAGGCAAAACAGCGCGGCTTGCGCGCCACACAGACGTAACGGCCGTGCAGGATCAGCCAGTGATGGGCATGGCGTCGGAACGGCGGCGGCGTGCGCGCCATCACCCCGTCTTCCACGGCGCGCACTGTCTTGCCGGGTGCCAGGCCCGTACGATTGGCGACGCGAAAGACATGGGTGTCGACTGCGCAGGTTTCCTCCCCAAACGCCACGTTGACGACGACATTTGCGGTCTTGCGGCCGACACCGGGCAGCGTTTCCAGCAAATCGCGCGACGGCGGCACCTCACCGCCGTAATCGCGCACCAGAATTTGTGACAGGGCAATGACGTTTTTCGCCTTGGTGTTGAACAGCCCGATGGTGCGGATATGCTCTTTCAGCCCGGCTTCGCCCAGCGCCACCATCTGCGCCGGGGTCGTGACGATTTCGAACAGGCGTTTGGTCGCCTTGTTGACCCCGACATCGGTGGCTTGTGCCGACAAGACCACCGCTACCAGCAGCGTATAGACGTTGACAAAGGCCAGTTCGGTTTCGGGCGCGGGCGCCGCCGCGCTGAGCCGCGCGTAAAAGTGCAGAATCTGTTCGTCGGTCATGCCTGCGTTGTGGCGTCGCGGCGGGTGCAAAGTCCAGCGCCAACCGGTATCAAGGGCCGGATGTCGCCAGCACTCGACTTGATTCTCACGCCCAACCGGTCATTCGATCGCGCCCATGTGCCATGGCTGGTCGGTGCCGTCGGCCTGATTTTCTTCATCGGCGGTCTGCGCTTCCTCGTGCTCGGGGCCTGGCCGATACTGCCGTTCATGGCGGCCGATCTGGCGCTGCTTTGGTGGGCCTTTCGTGCCAGCTATGCCGGCGGGCGCGGCCATGAACGCGTGCTGCTTTCGGGGGATGCGCTGACCCTGCACCGCGTCAGCGCGCGCGGCGTCGAAAAATCCTTTGGCTTTGAGCCGTTGTGGACACGGGTTCAGGTCGAGGAAACGCCGCTGGGCGATGCCCATGTCTTTCTGGCGGCGCGCGGCCGGCGGGTGCGTGTCGGGCGGTTCCTGTCAGCGCCGGAACGCCGCGAAGTTGGCGCCGTGATCGCCGCAGCGCTGACGGCTTATCGCGGCCCGAGTTCCAGCACATCGTCCATTGTATAGCGGCCGGCCGGGCGGCTGCCGAGCCAGCCCGCCGCCTGCAACGCACCACGCGCGAAGATGTCACGATTTTCAGCCATGTGACGCAGTTCAATCCGTTCGCCGTCGCCGGCAAACAGCACGCTGTGATCGCCGGCCGCCGTGCCACCGCGCAGCGACGCAAAGCCGATATGCCCGGCGACGCGCGCCCCGGTAATACCGTCCCGGCCACGATCGCTCACCGCTGCCAGCGCCACGCCGCGCCCGCGGGCGGCCGCTTGCCCAAGCGTCAGCGCGGTTCCCGATGGCGCGTCGATCTTGTGGCGATGGTGGAGTTCGGCAATCTCGATATCCCAGTCTGGCCCCAGCGCCCGTGCCGCATCGGCGACCAACCGCGCCAGCAGCGTGACCCCAAGGCTGGTATTGGCGGCCTGCAAAACGGCAATGCTGCGCGCCGCCGCATCGATCAAAGCGTGGTGTTCGGCCTCCAACCCGGTAGTGCCGATGACAATCGCGGCATTGCCCTCGCAGGCGGCATCGAGCGTGGCCGCCAGCGCCGATGGCGTGGTAAAATCGATCAGCACATCGCAGGCATGCGCCAGCGGAAACGGATTTGACCCGATGGTCAGCCCGGGCGGGAATTCCGGCCCCGGTGACCGGCCGACGCCGGGATGACCGGCACGTTCGATAGCGCCCGCCAGCACGAGCGCCGGATGGTCCGTCAGCATCGCGATGATGGCCTGCCCCATGCGGCCGCCGGCGCCCAGAACGCCTATCCTAGTCTTGTCGTGGATCATGGCCATGGTGTGGCCCAGCCAACGCGATTGCGCAACCATCGCCGATCACGGCATGATGCCGCCATGGCCATTCACAACATCGTTATCCTGACCGGTGCGGGCATTTCGGCCGAAAGCGGCGTGCCGACCTTTCGCGGCCCTCAGGGTTTATGGGAAGGGCACCGCGTCGAAGATGTCGCGACACCCGAAGCTTTTGCGCGCGATCCCGTCCTGGTGCAGCGTTTCTATGATGCGCGCCGCGCGGCGCTGGCGCATGTCGATCCCAATGCGGCGCACCATGCGCTGGCCCGGCTCGAGGCGCAGTGGCCGGGCGAATTGCTGCTTGTCACCCAGAATGTCGATGATTTGCATGAACGAGGCGGATCACGCCACCTGCTCCACATGCACGGCGAATTGCAGCGCGCGCTGTGCACCGGCTGTGGCGCCGCGCCGGCCTGGACGGGCGACTTGTCCGGCCACCCGCCCTGCCCGCGCTGTGGCGCCGCGCGGTTGCGCCCCGATATCGTCTGGTTCGGTGAAATGCCTTATCACATGGACGTGATCGAAGCGGCGATTGCGGCCTGCGACCTGTTCGTTTCGATCGGCACTTCGGGCGCGGTTTATCCCGCCGCCGGCTTTGTCAGCCTCGCCCGCAGCGCCGGCGCACGGACATTGGAGATCAACCTTGATCCGTCGGCCGGAACGCCGCTGTTCGCCGAAGCCCGCCATGGCCCGGCAGGCACGCTGGTGCCGCAATGGGTCGATGAACTTCTCAGCGCTATTCCACCGCCGGCGTGATGACCGGCAGCACAAGGTGGATAAACAGCAGCGCCGTCAGATACGCCCCGGCGGCAATCGCGAACATCGGCCAATAACCAACGTCATTATCAAGGCACCAACCGGTCAATTCGATGATGCCGGTACCTGTCAGATTGCCGGCGATGCCGCCCGCCGCCATGACGGTCGCCACCCGCGCCGTCGGCACGATATCGGCCGCCAGCCCGAAAATATTGGTTGAAAACCCCTGATGCGCGAACAGCGCCAGCCCGATGATCAGCGCCGCCACCGTCGCGCTGCCGGCATAAAGCGCCAGCGGAATCGGCAGGATCAGCACGGCATAGATCGCCATCGAGGTCTTGCGCGCCGCATTGACCGTCATGCCGCGGCCGAGCAGCGCCGGAAACATGAACCCGCTCGAAATTGCGCCCAGCGCCGCCAGGGTAAAGATGATCGCGGTTGGCACGCCCACTTCGCCTTGCGTCAAGCCAAAGGTCTTGACGAGAAAATCGGTGCTCCAGAACAATACGAACCACCACACGCAATCGGTCAGCGCCTTGGCGCCGATCACCGCCCATGACCGGCGATCGCGCAGCAGCACGCCCCAATTGCCATCAAGCTTCGATGGCTTGGCGGCATTGACCGGCACCAGCTTGCGCGTGCCGACCACCCAGAACGCCAGCCAGATAAAGCCCAGCGCGCCGGTAAGGATGAACGCCGATTTCCAGCCAAAGGCGAGCGCCAGCGGCGGAATCAGCAAGGGTGTCAGGATCGCGCCGATATTGGGTGCGGTGTTGATCAGCCCGAGCCCCAAAGACCGTTGCCGCAGCGGCAGATAGGTCGCCGCCGCCTTGACCGCCGCCGGAGTATTGACCGATTCGGCCACCGCCAGCACCGACCGCGCCATGACGAACTGCCCGACCGTGGCCGCCGCCGCATGGCCCATGCCGGCAAGGCTCCACACCGCGACAGCTACGCCATAGGCCAGCCGAACCCCGAAGCGATCGACAAACCAGCCGACGAACAAAAGCGCGCCCGCCGCCGAAAGCTGGAAAACCGAACCGAGATGGGCAAATTCCTGATCGGTCCAGTGAAATTCGGCCTCGAGCGTCGGCTTCAGCAGTGCCAGCACCTGCCGATCGACATAGTTGAGCGCCGTGCCGGCGAACAGCAACGCTATCAGCAGCCAGCGGCCGCGATTGCTCATTTCGTCTGCCGACATCCCGCCCCCGTTTATCGTTGGGCGCGACAGTGGCGTGGCAGCGCTGTTTCAGCAAGACCATCATTCGTAACGCAGCGCCGCTGCCGGGCTTGACCGCGCCACTTTGAGCGCATGGCCGATGATGGTGGCCGCAGCGATTGCCGCCGCCAGCACACCGGCGCCGATGAACCATTGCGGCCCCAGATCGATGCGCGCATCAAAACCATCGAGCCAGCCACGCATCAGCCACCACGCCACCGGCCAGGCGATGAGATTGGCGATCAGCACGGGCCGCGAAAACTGCCAGACCAAAAGCTGGACAATGTCGCGATCACGCGCGCCGAGCACTTTCCGGATGCCGATTTCGCGGGTCCGGCGTTCGGCGGTGAAGGCGGCAAGCCCGTACAGCCCAAGGCAGGCGACGATGATGGCGAGGACGGCAAAAGCGGCAAAGATCGTCGCACGGGCTTCATCGGCATCATATTGTTCGCGAACGATGTCATCGGTGAATTGGGCCTGGAAAGGCACTTGCGCCGCATATTGTTTCCATACCGTTTCGACCTGCTTGCTGATGGCGCCGGCCTCGCCCGCCTTCATGCGAACCATCATTTCGGAGAGATAGCTGTTGTCGTAATAGAACATGATGGCATCATAGGGGTCGCGCAGCGAGCGCAGGCGCAGATCGCCGACGACGCCAACGATGGTGACCGGAGAAAGGCCGTATTTGTCATCGGTCAGGCCAACGCGGATGACGTGGCCGATCGCGTCCGCGGGGGTTTTGAAGCCGAGTTTCCTGACCGCTTCAAGGCTGATGACGGTATTGGTACCGCGCGCGGCGAACGCGGCTTCGGCGGCGTCGTCATTTGGCGGCAAGCGGCTGTTATCGCGCGGGTGAGACGTATCGAGCAGGCGGCCGGCAAGCGGTTTCAGACCCATGGCGGCGAAAAAGCCGGGATCGATATTATAGCTGCCAAGGTTGATCGGGACCGGATTGCCCTCGATACGGACCGACGTGTTGATGCTGCTGTCGGTGTTGACGGCGATACTGGTGCGGCCAACAGCTTCGACACCGGGGATGTTGCCGACGGCAACGACGATCTGGTCGGCAACACCGGCGATCTGTTTGCGACCGATACCGGTGACCTGGAGCAAGCCGGCGCGGCTATAGCCCGGATCGGCGGAACGGGCATAGATTGTCTGCGCGGTGACGACGGCGGTGCAGATCACAAGGCCGATCGACACGGCGAACTGGCCGACGACAAGCGCATTGCGCAGGCCGCCGCCCTTTGCATCGAGGCCGCTGCGATTCGACTTGAGCACCGGGGCGGGATCGAAACGCGCAAGGACGAAGGCGGGGTAGATGCCGGCAGCGAGGCCAACAAGGCCGACAAGCAGGATGACCGGCAGCAATATGCCTTCGGCGCCGAAATAGTGCAGGCTGAGATCGGCGTTGAGAAAGGCCGAAAGCGCGGGGAGCGACAGCTCGGTGATGGCGAGCGCAACGATCATCGCCAGCGCAGCAACCACGAGCGATTCGCCAAGAAACTGGGTGACGAGCTGCCGGCGGGAAGCCCCCATGACCTTGCGCAGCGCGACTTCGCGGGCGCGCTGGCCGGCGCGGGCGGTGGCGAGATTGGTGAAGTTTATGCACGCCATGGCAAGGATGAGGAAGGCGACAAGGGCGAAGGTGGCGATGTTTTCGGGATCGTTGTTGGGGCGGGCGCCATCGACGCCCTTGCCAAGATGGATGTCGGCGACGGGCACGAGTTGCCAATCGACATCATCGCCCTCGCTGACCACGGCATCGCCAACGGCTTCCTTGGGGACGTTGCGCTTTTCCCAGGCCTGCATGGCGCTGTTGATGGCGGCAACATCGGCACCGCGGCGCAGACGGACATAATTGACACCGCTGTTCCAGCCATAGCGGGTGAAAAAACCCGGCCGCTCGGCATAGGGCAGCCGGCTGAACGGCACGAGCATGGTGACGGCAAGGTGGGAATTTTTGGGCACATCGCGCAGGATGCCGGTGACGATATAATCAATGGCAACGCCGCCATTGATGATGGTGAGCGTCTTGCCGACCGGATCAATGCCCGGATAACGGCGCGCGGCCTCGGTTTGCGACAGCAGCAGAGAATTGGCGCCGCGCAGCGCGGTTCTGGCATCGCCGCGGGCCAGTGGCAGTTTGATGATTTCCAGCAATTCGGGATCGGCCATGGTGACACTGCCGGTCGATGCGATACCATCCTGCATGATCACCGGATTGCCTGCGGCAACATAGGCGAATTTTTCGATCTGCGGAAAATCCTTGGCCATCGAGCGGGCGACAACATAGGCCGACAGTTGCGAGGTCTTGGCGCGGCCGGTGTTCTTGCCGTTGAACGTCGTCTGGATCTGATAGGCGTCCTCATGATCCGGCAGCCATTCATCATAGCTGGTTTCATACCGGACGAACAGCAACAGCAGGATGCACGCCGCCATGCCGATGGCGAGGCCCAAAATGTTGATGCCGGTGAACACCCGGTTGCGGGTCAGGCCGCGCAGGCCGGTGATGACGTAATTCTGGAGCATGGTAATTCCTCTCAGGCCGCCCGGCGGGTTTCAACGAGCACCCGCCCATCGAGCATGTTGACCACCCGCCCCGCATAATCGGCGTGCGCCGGGCTGTGGGTGACCATGACAATGGTCGAGCCTTCCTCGTTCAGGCTGCGCAGCATCCGCATGACTTCCTCGCCATGCGCGGTATCAAGGTTGCCGGTCGGTTCATCGGCAAGGATAAGCGGTGGTGCCGCGACCACGGCGCGGGCGACGGCAACACGCTGTTGCTGGCCGCCCGAAAGCTGGCTGGGGTGGTGATTGGCGCGATGCGCAATGCCGACCTTGTCGAGCACCCTGGCGACGCGTTCGGCACGCTCGGCGCGGCTGATGCCGTGATAGAGCAGCGCAAGTTCGACATTTTCGCGCACCGACAATTCATCGATCAGGTTGAAATTCTGGAAGATGAAGCCAATCCGGCGTTTGCGGATATCGGTCAGTTCGTTTTCGGGCAAGCGCGCGACTTCGCGGCCTTCCAGCGCATAGGTGCCCCCCGTCGGCCGGTCGAGCAGGCCGATGATGTTGAGCAGGGTCGATTTCCCGCAGCCCGATGGCCCCATGATCGCGACGAATTCGCCGGCGTCGATGCCGAGGTCGATATCATCGAGCGCGGTCGTTTCGACGGTATCGGTGCGGTAGGATTTGCGCAGGGCCAACAGACGGATCATGGGTTATTCTCCTGAAAGCTTGAGGCGGGTCTTGTCGGCAAAGCCGGAATAGGATGAGGTGATGACGCGGTCACCCGGCGAAAGCCCGCCGATGATCTCGATCGCATCGGGGTTGCGACGGCCAAGGCGCACAGCGCGTTTTTCGGCCGATTTGCCATCCTTGCCGACCACGAACACGAAATTGCCGGCCGAATCCTGGTAAAAGGCGCCATTGGCGATCATCAGCGCCGGCACGGCATCGCCCAGCGTCAGCCGCGGGGCCAGCGTCTGGCCGCGTTGCAGTGCTGCGGGTTCGGGGCCATCAAAGGTCAGATCGGCGATAAAGGTGCCGCCCTTCACTTGCGGATAGATTTTGGTGATGGTCAGCGAATGGCGCTTGCCGGCCCATTCGACCTGCGCGCGCTGCCCGGTGGCGACCCGGCCGAGATAGAATTCATCGATATCGGCAACCAGCTTGTTGCGCCCGGCGCTATCGACCTGACCAAGCCGTTCGCCGCGCGCCAGGCTTTGGCCGACTTGCGGCGCAAAGCCCGATAATTGCCCGGCAACCGGCGCGCGGATGGTCAGCGCATCAAGGCTGGCGCGGGCCAGCCGCAGGTTGGTCGTCAGCCCGGATGCCGCTTGTTGCAACTGCGCCAACTGGCTGGCCTGCAGCCGTTGTTCGGTCGCCATGGTTTCCGCCGTCACGGCGCGGCGTTCGCCCAGATAGCGGGCTTCGTCCTGCGAATCCTTCAGCGCCTTGCCCGATACCCAGCCATTGGCCGCCAGCGTGCTGTCGCGGTCAAGCTGGCGCCCGGCCTTGCGCAATTGCCATTCGATCTCCGCCAGATTGCGGCGATTTTCGAGCCGGCTGCGTTGCAATTCCAGTTCCTGCGAGCGCAGATTGTTGAGCTGTTGCGACACATCGGCCTCTCGCGCGATGACATCCAATTGCAGCGTGGCGTTCGACAGCACCGCCAGCGGCTGGCCCGGGATCACCTGGGCGCCGTCTTCAACCAGCACCCGGTCGATGCGGCCGCCTTCGACCGAATCGAGATAGACGGTAACCAGTGGCGTCACCCGGGCGCGCAGCGGCACGAAATCATCGAACGTGCCGCGCGTTACCGTCGCAATCGACAGGTTGGCGGCGGCCACCGTCTGGCTATCGGCGCTGGTGCCGACCAGCCAGGCCGCGCCGCTGCCGGCCAGCACGACCACCACTGCGCCGATGATCAGCCGCTGGCGCAGCGGCAGCCGCTGGCTGACAACCGCCCGGTCCATGGCCACACCGGCGCTGGGCGCGGGATCGCGCGGTTCGCCGGGCTTGAGGGTTACAACGGCCATGGGCAGCTTTCGAGTTGGCGGGAAAAGGGTCCGGTGGGCAGGCGCTGCCGGGAGGGGGCACCGGGCGCGCTGCCCACCGGGGGCGACACGATCAGCGCGTGACCTGGGTCAGGTCGCGCGCCGTGCCGGCGTGATTGCCGCGAAGATCATTCACGGCAATTTCGGTGCGGGCGTCGCGCGCAGCGGCGGCCTGCATTTGAAGGCGCGGCATTGCCTGCGCCAACGCGGTCGCCGTGCAGGCCCGCGCCGCGGCGCGCTCCGCAAGCGAGAGGCCGCCCACGTCGCAAACCTTTGCTGCGGCACGGCGCAACCGGGCGGCGGCAAGGTCGCGGCCATGGTCGCTGGCAAGGTTGTAACCGCTGATATCGACGCGGATCTGCGATGGCGTTGCGGCCTGCGTCGGGGCAGCGCTTGCGGTGACGACAATAAGCGTCGCGGCAGCGGCAATGGCGAGGGTGGTGGTCTGGCGGATAAGGGAGGCGATCATGGGATGGTCCTTTTGTGGGTGGCGGGGGCTGCCACTCCAGATGCTTTGCAGGGATCGTGCCAAGTGACCAAGTTGTTGAAATCATGCAAATCTGCACAATATCCGTCACCATGACGCCGCATGCACTGTTCACTTCCGGACAGAGAGTGTACGAATCCGGACACCAGGGGTGTGGGAGCGAGAATGGCCGCCGGCGTCGCGTTGATTGTCGATGATGATGCCGATGTCGCGCTTTCGGCGCGGCTATTGCTGCGGGCGTTGTTTGCCGAAATAATCGTTGCGCCCGACCCGTCTGCCCTCCCGGCGCTGTTCCGCCGCCACGACCCCGATGTCGTGTTGCTCGACATGAATTTTGCGCGCGGGCAATCGAGCGGCGCCGAAGGCTTCAAGGCGCTGGCGACCATCCAGACGCTCGATCCCGATGCGGTCGTCGTCATCATGACCGCTTATGGCGGGGTCAATATCGCGGTTGAAGCGATGAAGCGCGGTGCCAGCGATTTCGTCACCAAACCCTGGGACAACGAACGCCTGCTCGCCACCGTCCAATCGGCAAAGGCGTTGCGCGCCAGCCGACGAGCCGCCGCCACCGCCCAGCAGAAAATGGCGGAAATAACGACCGCCGGACGGGCCGAAAGCCCGTTGCTCGGCACGTCACCCGCCATGCGCGGCGTGCTGGCGTTGCTCGATCGCGTCGCGCCCACCGACGCCAATGTGCTCGTGCTCGGCGAAAATGGCACCGGCAAGGAACTGGTGGCGCGCGAACTCCACGCGCGTTCGCGCCGGGCTGACAAGCCGTTCCTCGCGGTCGATCTCGGCGCCATCGCCGAAAGCCTGTTCGACAGCGAATTGTTCGGCCATGTGAAGGGCGCCTTTACCGATGCAAGGGCTGACCGGATCGGGCGTTTTCAGGCGGCCGATGGCGGCACGCTGTTCCTCGATGAAATCGGCAATCTGCCCCTGCACCTGCAACCCAAGCTGCTGACCGCGCTCGAACAGCGGCAGGTGACCCCGGTGGGCAGCAACCGCAGCGTGGCGTTCGATGTGCGGGTGATCGCCGCCACCAACATGGCACCCCAGGCGCTTGGCGATGAACGCCGCTTTCGCCCCGATCTGTTGTTCCGCCTCAACACCGTCGAACTGACTTTGCCGCCGCTGCGCGCCCGGCGAGATGATATCGCCCTGCTGCTGCGCCATTACCTTGCCGCCTATGCCCGCAAATATGGCAAGGATCTGCCGCTGCTGCCCGATGATCTGCTGGCGACGCTGATGGCCTATGATTGGCCGGGCAATGTGCGGGCGTTGCGCCATGCCGCCGAACGCGCCGTTATCCTGTCGACCGGGCCGTATTTCACCGCCGAAGATTTCCCATTGCCGCGCAGCGCTGCCGCCATCACTGCCACCCCGACAGTGGCCGAAAGCGACGCCGATACCAACCTTGATCGCGCCGAACGCCGCCTTATCGAACGCGTGTTGCAAAAACACGCCTATAATATCTCGATTGCCGCTGCCGAACTCGGGCTGACTCGCGGCTCGCTGTATCGCCGCATGGAAAAACACGGACTGTGATGGCAAAACGCGATCTTGCCGGGCTCGGCCGCCGCTTCGAAGTCGGGCTGGCGCTGCGCATCGGCGTGCTGCTGAGTGCCGGCGCGGCGCTCGCCTGGGCGATCAACCAGCCGGGGCTTTACGCGACAACCCTGCTCTCGGGCTTGCTCACCGGCGCGGCGCTTGCCGAACTCTGGCTGTTCCTGCGCCGCACCAACCTTGCCGTGGCGCGTTTTGTCGCGGCGCTTACCCATGGCGATTTCACGCAAGGCTTCAGCGGCGAAGGGCTGGGCGGCGGCTTTGATGCGCTGGGCGCCAGCCTTGATGCCGCCGTCGCCCGGCTGCGCCAGGAACGCGCCGACACCCAGGACGAAAACCGTTATCTCGCGGCACTGGTCGATGATGTGCCAAGCCCGCTGATCAGCATCGACGATCAAGGCCGCATCAACCTCATCAACAAGGCAGCGCGCCGGCTGCTTGGCCAATCGCCCGATGCCACCAGCATCGCCGACGGCCTTGCCGCCGCTATTGCTGCATTGCGCCCCGGCGAACGCGCCAGCGCCCAACTGGTGATCGGCGGGGTGCCGACCGCCGCCGTGCTGACCATGGCCGAAGTGCGGCTGGCGCGGCGGCCGGCGCTACGCATCGTTGCGGTCCAGCCGATCCAGAGCGAACTCGACCAGGCCGAACTCGCGGCGCAAACCGATCTGGTGCGCGTGCTGACCCATGAAATCATGAATTCGATGACCCCGGTGACATCCTTGTCCGCCACCGCTGCCAAGCTGATTGCCGCTGCCGATACCGGCCAGGACCCGGCGATTACCGACGCACGCCACGCCATCGAAACCGTCGCGCGGCGTTCCGAAGGCGTCATGCATTTCGTGCGCACCTATCGCCAACTCACCCGCCCGCCGGAATTGCGGCGCTCGCGCATCGCGTTATCCGCACTTTTTGCCGAGCTCGAACGCCTGTTTACCAGCGACTGGCCAGCGCTACCGCTCACCATCAGCATCGATCCCCCGACGCTTGCCATTGATGCCGATCGCGATCTGGTGGCGCAATTGCTGATCAACCTGCTGCGCAACGCCGCGGAGGCGGCCACTGAAACCGCCGCGGAGGCGGCCACTAAAAACGCCGCAGAGGCGACTACTGATCGCGCCGCGGAGGCTGCCACAGCGCCCACCCCGCAGGTTTCGCTCACGGCGACCGCTCTGAAGGGCGGCCGCGTCGCCATCGATGTCACCGACAATGGCTCCGGCATCGCCGAATCGCTGCGCCAGGATGTGTTCCTGCCGTTCTTTTCCACCAAGGCAGAGGGCACCGGCGTGGGGCTCAGCCTGGCGCGCCAGATCGCGCTGGCCCATGGCGGCGCGCTGACCTGCGAACCCGCCTTGCCGTCCGGCACCCGGCTCCGCCTGCTGCTCTGATAGGCGCCCGCCAAAGGAACGGGTTGGACGCCGCGCCGCGCCTGTGCCAAGGCGCTGGGTGACATGGCGGAACAGATGACACTCCCTCCCGGCAGCGCCGATGAAACCCCTTGGCTGCACGCGGTGCTGCGCACGATCGCCCGGCGCTGGTGGCTGTTGCCGCTGGCAGTGCTGGTTGCGCTGCTGCTGGGCAGCCTGTACCTGCGCCGCGCCGAATACAACTACACCGCCGAATTGAAGGTTTATGCCGCGCCCTCGACCAGCGGGTCGCGGCCGGCCGCAGCGCTGGGCGGCCTTGCCGCGCTGGCGGGCATTGGCGGCGGCACCAGCGAGGCGGTGTCGCCCTTCCGCTTCTATCTCGACGGGATCTATTCCACCGAGGTCGCCGCTCGGCTGGCGCGCGACCGAAAACTGATGCACCGCGTTTTCCCCGGCGAATGGGATGCCCGCGCCCGGACCTGGCGGCAACCCGCCGGCCTTGGGGCCTCCCTGCGCAGCGCTGTCGCCGGCCTTTTCGGCTTGCCGCAATTTGGCTGGCACGCGCCCGATGCCGGGCGGCTGCAGGCCTATATCGCCGACACTGTCACCATCCGGCAATCGGTCAAGACCCCGATCGCCATCCTGGCATATGATAATCCAGACCCCAAATTCGCAACATTTTTCCTCGATCGGATCAACGACACAACCGATAATTATCTGCGTGAACAACAGACCGCGCGCACCCGGGGCAACATCGCCTATCTGGCACAGAAATTGACCGAAGTGACGCTGGCGGAGCAACGCCAGGCACTGGTCAATACGCTATCCGAACAGGAACGCCAGGCGATGCTTGCCTATGGCAATGCCCCCTATGCCGCCGAACCGTTCGATATCGCCACCGCGTCGCCCGAACCGACGCGGCCACGCGCCATCCCGCTGCTCATCGGCGTGGGCGTTGCCGGCCTGATCATCGGCATCGTGCTGGCGCTATGGCTCGGCCGGCGACGCACGCCCGTGCCGGTTGATGGCTGACCCCAGCCCAGCGGGGCCCCGACAGCAGGTATCGGTAAAGCGCAACATCATCGCCAACTATGCCGGCAGCGCGGTCACAACGCTGCTGTCGGTGGCGCTGGTGCCAGTCTATATCCGCTATCTCGGCATCGAAGCCTATGCGCTGGTCGGGCTGTTCACCGTCATCCAGATCTGGCTGGCGCTGCTCGATTTCGGCATGACGCCAACGCTGTCGCGCGAAATGGCGCGCTTTACCGCCGGCGCCGTGCCGGTGCAGTCGATCCGCGACCTGCTGCGCACCCTTGAGATCCTCGCCGCCGGGGTGGCGCTGGTCATCGTCGCCGCGCTGTGGCTGGGGTCGGATTATCTCGCCCACCACTGGCTCGATGCCAAAACCCTGCCGCCCGCCGCCATCGCGCAGGCGATCATCATCATGAGTCTGGTTGTCGCGACCCGCTTTTGCGAGGCTTTGTGGCGCAGCGCTTTGGTCGGGCTGCAACAACAGGCGTGGTGGAACGGCGCCAATGCCCTGCTCACCACCTTTCGCTACGGCGGCGCAGCGCTGCTGGTGGCGTTCGTTGCCCCCACGACAACGGCGTTCTTTGCGTGGCAATTGCTCGCTTCGCTGCTGACGCTCATTGCCTTTGGCACGAAACTTTATCGCTGCCTGCCGGCCGGGGTTCGCCCGGCGCGGTTTTCGGTGGCGGCACTGGTCGATATCCGGCGCTTTGCCGCCGGCATGATCGGCATCAACCTGCTCGCCGTACTGCTCACCCAACTCGACAAGGTGATGCTGTCGCGGCTCATTCCGCTCGCCGATTTTGGCCATTACATGCTGGCGACCTCGCTGGCGGGGCTGCTCTATGCGCTCGCCGCGCCGGTCACCCAGGCGCTGTCACCGCCGCTTGTCGAAGCCGCGACGAAGGGCGATACCGCCGGCGTCGCCAGGCTTTACCATGGCGGCGCGCAGCTTATCGCCGTGGTGGTCGCCCCGATCGCGCTGCTGCTCATCGGCTTTGGCGATGATGTGATGCTGCTGTGGACCGGCGATGCCGCCTTGTCGGCCAGGGTCGCACCGCTGCTGGCGCTGGTGGCCGCTGGCACCTTGCTCAACACGCTGATGCAGATGGCGTATTTCACCATGGTCGCGCATGGCTGGACCCGGCTGTCACTGGTCTCGAACATCATCGCTGCCGCCATTCTGCTACCGGCGCTGGCGCTGATCGTGCCGCGCTATGGCGGCGCCGGCGCGGCGGTGGTGTGGATCACGCTCAACCTTGGCTATATCGTGTTGCAGGCACCGCTGGTCCACCGCCGCATCCTGAAGGGCGAAATGGCGCGCTGGTACCTTGCCGATCTGGCACTGCCGCTGCTGTGCGGCGGCGCCGGCCTTGCCGCCATGCTGCTGCTGCGCCCGCATCTGACGCCCTCGCGGCTCGAGCTTGTTCCCATGCTGGCGCTCGCCTGGGTGATGATCGCGCTACCGGTGCTATTGTCCGCCAGCGCCGCTCGGGCACGGCTGCAAACGGTGCTGGCGCGGTTGCGCCGGTCCGGCGGTCCGGGTTAGGGAGCCGCCATGTCAGTTTCCGCCCCGCGCTTCACCATTATTATGCCCACCCGCGAACGCGCCGCGACATTGGAACATGCGCTTGCCACCGTCACGGCACAGGATTTCGCCAGCCTTGAAATCATCGTCAGCGACAATGCCAGCACCGACAACACCCGCGCCGTGGTCGAAGCCAATGGCGACCCGCGCATCCGCTACCTCAACACCGGCAAGCGGCTCAGCATGTCGCACAATTGGGAATTCGCGCTCGGCCATGCGCGCGGTGAATGGGTGGCCTTCCTCGGCGATGATGATGGGCTATTACCCGGCAGCCTGGCCCGGGTCGTCGCCATCGCCGCTACCCATGATGTCGATCTCATCCGTTCGCACCCGGGCAGTTTCCTGTGGCCTTCACTGCTCGGTGGCAAGGGCGGGCATCTCAGCTTGCCGCTCGGCGGCACTTCAGACGTCATGGACTGCGCCCAATCGCTCAAAGCCGTGCTCGCCGGCAAGAAATCCTATCTCGAACTACCAACACTTTACACCGGCGGCTTCGTGCGCCGCGCCGCCATCGATCGAGCACGCGCCGCCGATGGCCGCTTTTTCCTGTCGCGCATCCCCGATGTATATTCCGCGGTGATCCTGTGCGCGACTTGCCCGCGCTATTATTATTCCGCCGAACCGCTGGCCATCAACGGCGCCTCACTGGCAAGCACTGGCACCTCGCAATTCACCAAATCGAACGATCCGGCCCGCCAAAAGGCCGAACGCATGTTCGCACAGGAGGATAATATTCCCTTCCACGCCAGCCTGCCCTTCAATCCCGATGGCAGCGTGCCGCGATCGCTACAGGCACTGGTGTTCGAATCCTATCAACAAGCTCGCGCGGTCCACCCGATCTTTGGGCCGCTCGACCCGGCGCAACAGGTGCAGGCAATCGCGCGCACTGCCAGTGACCATCGAGCCGAAGTGATGCAATGGCTGGCACAATTTGGCGAACTGAACGGCGTGGCCAGTATACCCAATCCCGTGCTGGCGCAGCGGCTGCACAATATTCGTGCTTTTGCCAAATTGGCGTGGATGAACCGGCTGGTCTTCTACCCCGATCGCGACCCGCCGATTATTGATATCGCACAGGCCGCCCGCATTGGCGGCGAGGCGCTCGCACTGGCGCCGCATCCGACGATTACAGCGGTGTCAAACATCGTGCGGCGGTTCAAACGCCTGCTCTAACCCGCCTTGCGCCGCAACCAGCCAACCGGATGATGCGAACATTCCGGCGTATCGAGCGATTCATCGAACGGCCGTGGCGGGTGCGACAATTCAAATTCCGGATGCGCGCCAAGAAAGGCATTGACCGCGGTAATCGGATTGTCATCGGCCCATTCCGCCGGCGCGCGCGGGCTGCCGGCGACCAGTTGCATCACGCCATCCTGCGACAGGATATACGACCCCGGCGTCACCAGCCCGGCATAGGCGGCAAGTTCGGCGGCGACATGATCGCGGCTGTGGTTCGAATCGAGGATCAGCATGACGACATCGGTCGGCTTGATCAGTGCCTTGACCTTGGCCACGACATCATCGGCGACCGAGCTGCCCTCGATCATCGTGATGCGCTTGACCATCGCATGCGCTTCGATCGCGGCGCGATTATGGGCGCGGATATCGATATCGAGCCCGATCACCCGACCTTTGCCAATCATTTCCATCAGGCTGGCGTAAAAGATCAACGATCCGCCATGGGCGATACCGGTTTCGATGATGATATCGGGTTGCACCTGCCATATCGCTTCCTGAATGCGCAGCATATCATCGGGAAGCTGGATGATCGGCCGGCCCAGCCAGCTGAAACCATAGGAATATTTGCGCACCCAACCGGTTTTCACCCATAGGTCGGCGATGACGGCAAAGCTTTCCCTGGAAAAAAGGTCGTGGCTGGCTCCGTCAATGGCCAGAGTCCCTGCATCGGTATCGATGTTGATTTTCATGAGCTGCGTCAATCCTCGCAAGAATGGCTGCCGGTTAGAGCATCGCGTCGAAAATCGGAGTCAGCACCCGGCCCACGCCCCCCCCCCCACACCCACCCCCGGTGACGCAAAGGGTGGTTGGGGGCGGGCG
>JBBQMB010000052.1:0-17694 GCA_038328515.1 Sphingomonadales bacterium | reverse complement strand
ACCGACATGGCCGAGGAAGGCGTGACGCAATTGTTCAAGCCGGTGATCGGCAGCCAGTGGATCGTCGGCGTCGTCGGCCAGTTGCAGTTGGAAGTGCTGATTTCACGGCTGGAGGCCGAATATCGCGTTGCCGCCAGCTTTGAGCCATCACCCTATGAAACGGCGCGCTGGGTCAGCGGAGAACCGGCTGAACTCAAACGCTTTATCGATGACAATCGCCCGGCGATGGCCGAAGATCGCGATGGCGCGCCGGTGTTCATGGCGCGTGACAGTTGGGAACTCAACTATGTCACTCAGCGCGAAACCCTGATCCGGTTCAGCGCCACGCGGGAGCGCGCATGACCGAAACGCCGGATTTGGTCGCCATCGAACCCGGCGCGCCACCGCGGACGCGCTGGCAGAAGGTCAAGCCATTTGTCGTTCCCGGCCTGGCGGTTTTTTCGGGAATAATCATCGCGCTGGTGATCTGGCTGACGCTCACGGCGCCGCTGGGCCGGGCGTTGGAACCGGCGAAAAAACCCTCGCTGGTGCTGGTTGACAGCGGCGGCACAGCGATTGCCCGGCGCGGCGATTACAAGGAAGAACCCGTTGAAATCGCGCGGCTGCCCAAATATGTGCCAGCCGCGCTGATCGCCATAGAAGACCGGCGCTTTTACGATCATATCGGCATCGACCCGCGCGGCATCGCTCGCGCGCTGACGCGCAATATCGAAGCCGGCGGCGTTACCCAGGGTGGCTCGACGCTGACGCAACAGCTCGCCAAGACCAGTTTTCTGTCAGCCGATCGCAGCATCAAGCGCAAAGTGCAGGAAGTCATCATTGCGCTGTGGCTCGAAGCGCGGTTGAGCAAGGATGAAATCCTGTCGCGCTATCTCTCGAGCGTCTATTTCGGTGATGGCGCCTATGGTATCCGCGCCGCCGCGCGGGTCTATTTCGATACAGATCCCGAAAAACTGACGCTGGGCGAAGCTGCCTTGCTTGCCGGGCTGGTGCAGGCACCCTCGCGGCTGGCCCCCAGCCGACATCTGGAAGACGCCCGCGAGCGTGGCCGGCTGGTGCTTGCCGCCATGGTCGAAACCGGCGCAATCAACGCGGCAGAAGCGGCAAGGGCGCGGCCGGCAAATTATACACCGGGGCGCAAATCCCTGCCCAGCGGCAGCTATTTTGCCGATTGGGTGCTGCCGCAGGCGCGCGCCGCCATGCCCGAAGCCGGCTATGGCGATGTGATCGTCCAGACGACACTCGATCGTGACTTGCAAAAAGAAGCCGAACGCGCCGTCAAGGAGGCACTGGCCTATGGCCGCTCGGCAGGGGTCGGGCAGGCGGCACTGGTCGCGATGCGCCCCGATGGCACCGTTGTCGCCATGGTCGGCGGCGGCGATTATGCCACGACCAGCTTCAACCGGGCAACGCAGGCGCAGCGCCAGCCTGGGTCGTCGTTCAAGCTGTTCGTCTATCTCGCCGCGCTCGATGCCGGGATGCGGCCGGGCGACATGGTAGAAGACAATCCCATCCAGATTGGCGACTACGCGCCCAAAAATGACGATGGCCGCTACCGCGGTCAGATCAGCCTTGCCACCGCCTTTGCCGCATCATCGAATGTCGTGGCGGTGCGGCTGGCGCAACAGGTCGGCATTCCGGCGGTGATCGCGCAGGCGCGCAAGCTGGGCATCACGGCACCGATCAGCGAATATCCGGCGATGGCGCTTGGCACATCGCCGATCACGCTGGTTGAAATGACCGAAGCCTATGCCGCGCTGGCAGGCGGCAGCCGACCGGTAACAGCGACCGGTCTCATGCAGCGCAAGGACAGCGGCGTGTTGGCAACGGTCAAGTCCGCCGCCGCTGCGCTGACCCCCTGGCCGTCGCGCGCGCCGATGCTCGAACTGCTGCAATCGGCGGTGCGCAACGGCACCGGTACGGCCGCGCGCCTGCCGATCCCGACCTATGGCAAGACCGGGACGACGCAGAACCACCGTGACGCGTTGTTCTTTGGCTTTGCCGGTGATCTGGTCGTCGGGGTCTGGGTCGGCAATGACGACAACAGCCCGATGAACGGTTCGGTTGTCGGCGGCAGCGTGCCGGCGCGGCTGTGGAAGCGCTTCATGACCGCGGCGCTGCGGCGGGAAGGCGGGCTGGCGGAACCGGTCGCAAGTCCCGCCGCCAGCATCGCCGATCTGGTCGAAGATATCGGCGGCCCCGATGCTGGCGACGCCGCTGATGCAGTGGCTGATATGATCGATGATGCCGCTGCCGGCAATCTCGATCCGGCGACCGCGGTTGATGCGGCCAATCGGATCGACAATGCGGTGAACCCGCCACCGCCGCCGCAGTAGCGCCGCGGTACTTGCCGCGCCGGTTACGCCATGCAATCGTCAATTTTGCTGACGCGGGGGCAGGCCAGTTGCGAACAGACGATACGGCCTTTCTCGGCCACCCGCGCGGGCTGGCGTATCTCGCCTTTACCCAGGTCTGGGAACGCTTTTCCTTTTACGGCATGCAGGCGCTGCTGACGCTGTATATGGTCCACCAACTGCTGTTGCCCGGCCATATTGAAAATGTGCTGGGCTTTGGCGGCTTTCGCAGCGGTGTCGAGGCGGTGTTCGGGCCGCTGACCAACCTCGCGCTCGCCTCGCAGATTTTCGGGCTCTACACCGGGCTGGTCAGCCTGACGCCGCTGCTCGGCGCGTGGCTGGGGGACCGCGTGCTTGGCCAGCGCGCCACCTCGATCCTGGGTTTGCTCTTGATGGCGGCGGGGCATTTGCTGATGGCATCAGAGGCATTTTTCCTCGTCGCACTGGCGTTGCTGATCATTGGCGGCGGCTGCCTGAAGGGCAATATGTATGCCCAGGTCGGCAATCTTTACCGGGATGGCGACCGCCGCCGCACCCCGGCGTTCAGCATCTTCCTGATCGCGCTCAACGCCGGCGCCTTTGCCGCGCCGCTGGTGTGCGGCACGCTGGGCGAAGTCTATGGCTGGCACTATGGCTTTGGCGTGGCCGGGCTCGGCATGTTGATCGGTGTTGCCATCTATGTCGCGGGCTGGCGCTATCTGCCGCCCGATCGCTTTCATGTCGCCCGTGCCGAAACCGGCCCCAAGGTCAGGCTGACCGCTACCGATTGGCGCGCCATCGCAGCGGTGTTGCTGGCGCTGCTGCCGTTCATGGTGATGATGACCGCCGCCAATCAGGCGTATAATCTCGTCATCGTCTGGGCCGAAGCCCATATGGATCGCCGGTTGTTCGGGCTGACCATGCCGGTCACCTGGCTGCTGACGCTCGATGGCATGATGACCATCGTTGGCATCATGCTGACGTTTTTGATCTGGCCCTGGCTGATCCGGCGCGGGCGCGAACCCGATACCCAGCAAAAGCTTGCGGTGGCGGGCACGCTGGTGACGCTGGCCTTTGTCGTGCTGGCGACCGGCACGGCGGTGTTCCCGGTGGTGCCGATGGTGATCGTCGCGCTGTATTTCACGCTGTTCGATATCAGTTTTGGCTGGAGTGACCCGCCGGTTAACGCCTTTGTCGCGCGGTTTTCACCGCCGCCGGTGGCGACGACACTGATGAGCCTCAACCTCATGCTGACGTCGGGCATCCCCTATCTCACCGTCGGCTGGATGGGGCGCTTTTATGAACCGCTGGGGCCCACCAATTTCTGGTGGCTGCACGCCGGGATTGCGGCCGCTAGTACCATTCTGGCGCTGGTGTTGCGGCCGGTCATTACCCGGCTGCTGGGCCGCGACGAGCTGGCCTGAACGGCGGGGGCGGGGTGAACCCGCCCTCGACCGGTCATTTTGCCTTTTCGTTCATCAGCTTGATGCCGATATAGCGCGGCGGGGCAACGCCGCGCTGCACGAGCATCAACACCGTGTCGCGCCCGGCCTTGCGGGCGGCATCGACCGCGGCCGCCGCTTCCACCGGCGTCGTTGTCGGTTTCTGGTTGATCTGCAGGATGATGTCACCGCGTTGCAGGCCATTGGTCGCGGCATCGCTCGAGGGCGTGATGCCGGCGATCACGACACCCTTGACGGTATCGGGGATCTTCAACTGCTGGCGAAGCTGTGCGGTCAGCGGCTGGAGCGTGATGCCCAGGCTGGCCTTGGTCGCTTCGGCAGCGGGTGATTTGCTATCGACGCTTTCATCGACATCGGGGGTCAGCCCGGCGCGCGACTGGACAATAGCCTCCGAAGGGCGCTGGGCGATGGTCGCCGAAATCGTCCGGCGCTGACCGTCGCGGATCAGTTCGATGGGGACGCTCGACCCGATCGGCGTGTTGGCGACGACAAAAGAGAGAGTATTGTCATAGGTCACATCGCTGTTGTTGATGCGCACGATGACATCGCCCTGCTTGATCCCGGCCTTGGCGGCGGGGCCATTGGCTTCGACGCTGGCGACGATTTCGCCCTTGTCCTTGGGCAGGCCGAGGCCAGCGGCGATATCGGTCGACAGCGGCTGGATGGCGACACCCAGATAGCCGCGCTTTACGGTGCCGGTGGCGCGCAACTGGTCGATGATCGGCTTGGCGGTTTCGGACGGGATCGAAAAGCCCAGCCCGACATTGCCGCCGGTCGGCGAAAAGATCGCGGTGTTTATGCCGATGACATTGCCATCGAGATCGAACAGCGGCCCGCCCGAATTGCCCTGGTTGATGCTGGCATCGGTCTGGATATAGCGATCATATTGGCCCGAACCGATGTTGCGGTGGACGGCTGAAACAATCCCCGCCGTGACCGTGCCGCCAAGGCCGAAGGGGTTGCCGATGGCAATCGCCCAATCGCCGACGCGCGCCGCCTGGCTGTTGCCGAATTTGACATAGGGCAGCCCGGCTGCCTCGATCTTGAGCAGCGCCAGATCGGTCAGCGGGTCACGGCCGATGACCTTGGCGGTATATTCGCGCCGGTCGGACAAGGTGACGGTGATGGTATCGACCACCGCATCGCCGGCGGCGCCATTTTTGCCTTCGCCGGCAGAAATGACATGGTTGTTGGTAACGATAAACCCGGTCGCATCGATGATGAAGCCCGAGCCGAGCGAGGTGGCCTCGCGGGTGACGGGTTCGCCCTGGTCACCCTGCTGTTCCTGGAAACGCCGGAACAATTCTTCGAGCGGCGAACCGGGCGGGATGCCGCGCATCTTGCTGACCGCGACCTTTTGCGTCGTCGAGACATTGACCACCGCCGGGGCAAGCCGTGCTGTCAGATCAGCAAAGCTGCGCGGCGCGCCACCCGGCGGGCTGATCGGCACCGCAGGCGGCATGGCATTTTGCGCTGGCTGCACGGCGGCCGGGGCCTGCGCAAGCGCGGGCGTCAAAGTGGCGGAGAGGCCGCCAAGGACAAGGGCGGCGGGAATAAGGCTGCGGGCAATACGCACGGTGGGGCGAACCTTTCAGGTTTCGGAACAAAAACTTATGCAGGCGATCGGCGAAATCGCTGAGCATGTGGGGCGAGGTGCTGATGGCATCACCATAGTTGTGACGACAGCCAGCCTAACCCGCGATGAACGGCGGCGCTGAATTTTGGTAAAATCAGGACCCTAAGCTTCAACGATTGCTCCGCCGGCCTTCGAATTCACGCAGAAATTCGTTGTTGGGGGACAAGATGACGGTCGAACTACTGTCGCTGAACGTCGTCCGATACGCCTGCATGGCACGGTAAAAGGCATAGAATTCCGGGTCTTTGCCAAAGCTGGCGGCATAGGTGTTGGCGGCTTTTGCATCGGCATCGGCGCGAACCAGCTGCGCTTGCTTCAGGCCCTGCGCACGAATTGTCGCTGCTTCCTGCTGGCGTGCCGAGCGCATCCGCAGATAGGCGGATTCAAGCGGCGTGCCGCTGGGCAGGTCAGCGCGCTTGATGCGCACATCGATGATTTCGGCGCCATATTGCTTGGCCTGCCGATTAACGGTCTGCTGGATTTCGTCCATCAACGGCCCACGTTCGGGGCTGAGCAAGGCCGCAAACGGCTGTCGGCCAAGCTCGTTGCGCATCTTGGACGCCAGAATGCGCTTCAGCGCGTCGGCGGCATTTTGTTCGGTGCCCACGGTCTGCACCATGCGCAACGGATCGATGATGCGAAAGCGTGCAAAGGCATCGACGACCAGCCGCAACTGGTCGGTCGACAATACCGTCTGCTGTTCCATATCGAGATCGAGCACACGCTTGTCGACAAAGATGACATTTTCGATGAACGGCACCTTGGCGACCAGCCCGGCGCCCGAGGTGCCGAAGGGTGCCTTTGAATCATAGGCATTGACGATGCGCTCGGGCTTGCCAAGCCGCAGCACGACCGCCTGTTTGGTTTCGGGCACGGTATACAGCGTCCCCATGGCGACAACGACCAGGGTAAACAACGCCACCGCTACGGGAATGGGATTGCGCAATATCATCAATCAGTTCCCCGAGGCTTTGGTGGAATTGGCCGCCGCCGCCGTCGGATCGGCAGCGCGGGCGCGCTTGGTGATTTCGGGCAACGGCAGATAGGCTTGCACATTGCCGGGCTCGATCACCGTCTTGTCGACCTTGGACAACACGCTCTCCATGGTTTCCAGATACATGCGCTTGCGCGTCACTTCGGGCGCCAGCCGATACTGGGCATAAACCGCATCGAACGCCGCTGCCGAGCCCTGCGCACTGGCAAGCAACTGCTGCGCATAGGCGCGCGACTGGTTGAGATATTGCTGGGCGTCCTGCTGCGCTGCCGAAACATCCTTGAAGGCATCATCGACCGCGGCGGGCGGATCGGCCTGTTTGATATCGACGCCGCGCACTTCGATGCCGGCACGATAGCTGTCGAGCAGTTCCTGCATGCGTTCGCGGACCTGTTCGGCAATCTGGGCGCGCTGCGGCCCGATGGCATCGTTGAGCGTTGCCTTGGAAATTTCGGCGCGCATCGCCGATTCGCCGACTTCGCGGACGGTCTGCTCGGGTTCGGCAAGCTCGAACAGGTATAATTCGGGGTTCTTGATCTTCCAACGCACGGCATAGGCAAGGTTGATGATATTCTGGTCGCCGGTCAGCATCAGGTTTTCGGCCGAGCCTTCTGTCGCGCCAATATCGACCGAGTTGATCTGTTCGACCTTGCGCAACAGCACCGTGTCGATCGGGAAAGGCAGCTTGAATTGCAGCCCCGGCCCGGTCGTTTCGACAAAACGGCCAAAACGCAGCACGACGCCGCGTTCCTGGGCATCGACGCGATAAAAGCTGGAAAACGCTATCCACGCCGCAATCAGCGCGCCGCCGATCCACACCCAGCTGATTTTGCCGAGCGCATCAAAGCCGCCGCCGCCACCGCCGGAACCGCCATTGCCCCCACCGCCGCCGATTGAACTGCGCAGTTTTTCCTGGCCGCGGCGCAACAGGTCGTCGAAATCGCGATTGCCCGATGATCGTGCCGCCGGCGGCTTGCGCGTTGGCGCTTCGCCCCACGGGCTGCGCGGGCCGGGGCCATTGCCCGCCTTTTCGGGTTTGCCTTCGGGGCCTTCGCGCCCCTTTCCATCAGGGCCTTCGCGCCCTTTCCCATCAGGGCCTTCGCCCCAGGGTCCGCCATCATTGTTGTTTTGCCAAGGCATTCGGTTTCCAAGTCTCGTCTTCGTGAACCCATACTATATACGTGCCCCATGCAGGGATTGCGAGTGCACGACTTGCCGCTGCCGCAGCGACACGAAAAAAGGATGACGAAATGGCAATCAAGGATGATGTGGCGACGGCGCTGCGTGGCATTGCCGATCCGCTCGGCGGGGGCGATATCGCCACCACCGCCCGCGCTGCGGGGCTTGTGGTCAAGGACGATGGCAGCGTCGGGCTGATCTTGTCGGTCGACGGGCTTGACCGGGTGACCGCCGAACGCTTGCAGGCGGCGGTCGAAGTCGCGGTCAACCGTGTTGCCGGCGTCAATGCCGCGCGGATCATCCTGACGGCGGATCGCAGCAGCGCGCCAGCGCCGGGCGCGCAGCCGGTGGCGCCGACGGTGGCAGGCATCCGCAAGCTGATCGCCGTCGCCAGTGGCAAGGGCGGCGTTGGCAAATCGACCGTGGCGGCAAATCTGGCGGTGGCGCTGGCGCGCGCCGGCTATGCCGTGGGTCTGCTCGATGCCGATATCTACGGACCGTCGGTGCCGACGCTGCTGGGCATCGAAGGTCGCGCCCGGCTCGAGGGCAATCGCCTGCAGCCAGCCGAGGTGCATGGCATCAAGGCACTTTCGATGGGCATGATGACCGACCCCAAAAAGGCCATCATCTGGCGCGGTCCGATGGCGAGTTCGGCGTTGGTGCAGATGGTCGAACAGGCCGATTGGGGGGTGCTTGATGTGCTGGTCATCGACATGCCGCCGGGTACCGGCGATGTGCAGCTGACACTGGCGCAGAAACTCAAGCCCGATGGCGCCGTGATTGTTTCCACCCCGCAGGATCTGGCGCTGATCGATGCGCGCCGGGCGGTGTCGATGTTCACCGAAGTCAATGTGCGCGTGCTGGGCGTTGTCGAGAACATGAGCGGCTATCAATGCCCGCATTGCGGCGAGGCGAGCGACCCCTTTGGCCATGGCGGCGCCGAAGCCGAAGCAAGCGCGCTCGGCGTACCGTTCCTCGGCCGGGTGCCGCTCGATATCGCGCTGCGCACCGCGTCGGATGCCGGCCAGCCGGGCACCGGCAAACAGGCGGAAGTGTTTGCCGAGATCGCCAGAGGGGTGGCGGTCACGATCGGGTTGTGAGTTTTACTTTTGCCGTCATGCCAGCGCATGCTGGCATCCAGTCCTGCCGTCGGTGCCGGCCGCCGTCCCCGGTGGTGAAGCTGGATGCCAGCCTTTGCTGGCATGACAAAAAGGGAGAGAGACCATGCCACTGACAACCGACGCTGAAATCCGCAGCCTGCTTACCGGCGCGCGCACGATTGCGCTTGTCGGCGCTTCAGACCGGCCTGATCGCGCCAGCCATGAGGTGATGGGGTCCCTCCAGGGTCATGGCTATCGCGTGCTGCCGGTCAATCCGGCGATCACCGGCCAGCATGTGCTTGGCGAATATGTCTGGGACCGGCTCGATCAGCTCGGCATGCCGATCGATATCGTCGATATTTTCCGGCGGTCAGATGCCGTGGGCCCGATTGTCGATGAAGCGATCCGCGTCGGCGCCAAAGCTGTCTGGATGCAATTGGGGGTCATCAACCACGAAGCGGCGGCAAAAGCCGAGGCCGCCGGGTTGCAGGTCGTCATGGACCGGTGCCCCAAGATCGAGATCAGGCGACTGGGCCTTTGCGCAATCGCCGCGCCGCCAGCGCCTTGATCGCATGGTCGAGCCGGTCGCGCACCACGCCGTGCAACGCCGGAGTCGCCGCTGCAATGCCGTGAAACACCGGGTCGGGCTTGTTGAACAACAGCGGCGCGCCGGCGCGGTCGGTCACTACGCCGCCGGCTTCGGTGAGGATCAGCGCCGAAGCCGCCACGTCCCATTCCGAAATGGTGCGGCCTTCGAGCCAGGCATCGGCTTCGTTCGCTGCCACCTTGGCCATGCGCAGCGCCAGGCTATTGGGCTTTTCCACCGCCGCACCCGGCCAGGGCTCGGGCCAGAAACTCGCGGACATGCTGGCAGCGTCGATCGGCAGGCGGACGCCGGGCAGGGTGGCGAGCCCCGAAACCCGCAGTCGTTTGCCATTGCACTGCGCGCCATGGCCCTTCAACGCGGCGAATAATTGCCCGCGCGCCGGCGCGCACAACACAGCGACGGTCACTTCGCCCTGTTCGACCAGCGCCACCGATACCGCCCAGCCGGTCTGGCCCTTGATGAAATCGCGCGTCCCGTCGATCGAATCGATGATCCACACCCGGTCCTTGTCGAGCCGGGCGGCGGTATCGGCGGTTTCTTCCGACAGCCAGCCGTCATCGGGGCGATGGCCGAGCAAGCGGTCCTTCAAATAGGCATCGACCTCAAGATCGGCGATGCCGACCGGGTTGCCGGGGGCCTTGTCCCACCATAAAGATTTGGCATGAAAATGTCGCAGGGCCAGCTCGCCCGCCGCATGGGTGGCGCGCACCGCCACCGACAGATCGCTCTCATCGCGGCGACGGCCCGGTTCAGGCTGGCCGGTCTCAGACATTGGCGTCAGGCGCCGGCAACGGTCATCCCGTCGATGCGCAGCGTTGGCACATTGGCGGCATGGCGAAACACCAGGTCATCGGCCGGGGTCAGCGCCTTGAACATGTCCTTCAGATTGCCGGCGATGGTGACTTCGGCAACGGCAACCGTGATCTCGCCATCCTCGATCAAAAAGCCCGAGGCGCCGCGGCTGTAATCCCCGGTCAGGCTATTGACCCCCATGCCGATCAGTTCGGTGACGTAAAAACCGCGCTTGATATCGGCGATGAGCGCCGCCGGTGATACGCTGCCGGCGGCCATGTGCAGGTTGCTGGCGCCAGCGCCCGGCGGCCCCGAGGTGCCGCGCGCGGCATGGCCGGTGGGTTGCAGGCCCAATTGCCGGGCGCTGGCGGCATCCAGCAACCAGCCGGTGAGCACGCCGTTTTCAATGAGCGCGGTGCGCGCCACCGGCAGCCCCTCGCCATCAAAACTGCGTGAGCGCAGGCCACGGTGGCGCAGCGGATCATCGATGATGGTGATGGCGCTGTCGAAAATCTGGGTGCCCAGCGCGTCCTTGAGGAACGAGGTCCCGCGCGTGATGGCGCTGCCGGTGATCGCACCGACAAGGTGCCCGACCAGCGATGCCGAAATGCGCGGATCAAAGATGATCGGCATGGCAGCGGTTTCCAGCTTGATCGGCCCCAATCGGCGCACGGCGCGATTGCCGGCGCGCACACCGATGGCGGCAGCATCATCGAGATCGGCAAAATGCCGCGCCGAGTGCCAGGCATAATCGCGCTGCATGTCGCCGCCAACCCCAGCAAGAACGCTGGCCGAAGCGCCGAAGCTGGTTGAATTCTTGCCGCCGCGAAAGCCGGTCGATGTTGCCAGCGCGGTCACCGCGCGCCCGGCGGACGCACCGCCGCCTTCGGAATTGGTGACGCCGGCGACGGCGCGCGCGGCATCTTCGGCGGCCATGGCGACATCGCGCAAGGTTTCGGCGCTGGGGTCATCGGGGTCGGCAAGGTCGAGATCGACCAGCGCGCCCTTCAACAACAGGTCGGCGGGTGCGAGCCCGGCCCATTTGTCCTCAGGCGCCAGCCGCGCCATGGCGACGGCGCGGGCCGCGGCGGTGGCGAGCGCCTGCGGTGACAGGTCCGACGACGAAACGCTCGCCGATTGCTGGCCGATAAAGACGCGAATGCCGATTTCTTCACCCTCGGACCGCCCGATGTCCTCCAATTTGCCTAGCCGCACCGAAACGCTGGTCGAGCCATCGCCGACATAGAGCGCATCGGCGGCATCGGCCCCGGCGGCTTTGGCAGCAGCAAGCGCGGAATCAAGGCGGGTGAGAGCGTCGGGTACACTGAGCATGGGCAGGACTTAAGCATTCAGGCAGCGTCTGTCATCCCGGCTGCGGCACTGGGTGACACTATTTGATGGCGGCTGCTCGTCAGCGTGCCGCCGCACGCGCCTGATTTATGAACGCTCCGCTGCGCGCGCTTCGATGGCATCCCAGATGCGTGCCGGGGTGTTGGTGCCATTGAACCGATCGATCGCGACGATCCCGGTCGGCGACGTGACATTTATCTCCGTCAGGCAGCCGGCGATGACGTCGATACCGACAAAAACCAACCCGCGCGCCTTCAGCTCCGGGCCGATGATTGCACAGATTTCAGCCTCGCGCGCGGTCAGGTCGGTCGGCTTGGCCATGCCGCCAGCGGCAAGATTGGAGCGAATTTCGCCCGATTTCGGCAGGCGGTTGATCGCGCCCGCAGGTTCGCCATCGACCAGCACGATGCGTTTGTCGCCCTCGCTGACCTGGGGCAGGAACGCCTGCACCATGAAAGGCTCGTTCCACACCGTCCCGAACAGTTCCACCAGCGCCGGCAAATTGCCATCCTGCTTGTCGATCAGGAACACCGCCGTTCCGGCATTGCCATACAGCGGCTTGACGACAACCGCACCGTGGCGGGCGCGAAAATCCATCGCTTCGGCCAGCGACCGGGTCACCAGCGTTGGCGGCATCAGATCGGGATAGCGCAGCACGAAGAGTTTCTCAGGCGCGTTGCGCACCTCCGCCGGGTCATTGACCACCAGCGTTTCGCCCTGCACCATTTCAAGCAGATGGGTCGCGGTGATATAGCCCATGTCGAACGGCGGGTCCTGGCGCATCAGCACGACATCGGCATCATGGCCAAGATCGATCGTGGCGGGCTCCGGCCCCCAAGTGAAATGCGCCCCCGCTTCGGCTTGCACCCGCAGCGTCCGCGCCTGCGCCCGCACCCGGCCATTTTCCGCCGACAGCGCGGTGGCGAGATAATGGTGGAGGCTGTGCCCGCGCTTTTGCGCTTCGAGCATGAGCGCAAAGGTTGAATCGCCGCCGATATTAACGGCTTCGATGGGGTCCATCTGGACAGCAACACGCATGGTCATGGGTTCATCCAGTGCACAAAATACCTGTCACACCGGGCTTGACCCGGGGCCCAGTTTTTCTCCTGAGGCCACGCTTCAGGCGAAGCTGGGCCCCGGGTCAAGCCCGGGGTGACAGAATGTCGGTTTAGCTGTTCGACCGCGCCAGCGCTGCGAGCGCTGCGTGAATACGCCGGGTAATAGCCACTTCATGGGTGGTTTCCAGCATCGCGGTCAGGCTGGCGCGCGCCGCCTGGTTGTGGCCAAGCAACTGTTCCAGCCGGGCGCGTTCCCACCACAGGCTGGTCAGCCGCGGCGCGATCAGCGTCATGCGTTCATACAAGCGCAGCGCCCGCGCCGTGTCGCCGCCGCTGCGCGCCCGGCTGGCCTGGTTGGTGATCAGCCGGACCAGCAACTGGCGGTTGGTCATCCGGTCAAAACGCGCCGGCACCGGATCGCCGCCGCCGTGGCGGGCGATTTCAACGGCACGTTCCCGGGTGATCCCCATGCCATGGTCAAACGGATCGATCAGGGCCGAATCGACGCCGCCATGCACTTCGACAATGACATGGCCGGGCAGGTTGAGCGCTTCGGCGCGCCAGCCAACCCGGCGCGCCAGCGCAACATATAGAAGCGACAACGCCACCGGCAGGCCGCGACCGCGTTCGACGAGCGCGATCAGATCGGCGTTGAGGGCATTGTCATAATCGTCGGTGGCGCCGGTCAGCCCGGTTTCACTGGCGATCAGGCCCGATAGCCGCCGCGCCCGGCCGCTACCCGATACGGGTGCCATATCGCGCTGCAAGCTTATCGCCCATCCTGATACCAGCCGCCGCAAACGCGCCGGATCCGCCGCCGGCCGATCGGCCAGGGCAAGCGAGATGCCGGCTTCGACGAGGTCGATATCGCCATCATCGAGCAAACCGATTTCGTTCAACTCCATCAACCCTGCTCCCGCCAGATGGCGACCATGTGCACCGGCAGTGCCCAGGGCCGAACCAGCACCGCATCGATTCGCGTCGTCGTGCAGCGGCCGGCATAATGCGGCGCCAGCACGCGCGACGCGGCCTCGATCCGCCGCCGGGCGACAGGATGCAATGCAAATAGCGCGCTGTCGAGCGTCGCCCGGGCTTTTACCTCGACAAATACCAAGGTATCGCCGTGGCGCGCGACAATATCTATTTCCCCGGCGCGGGTGCGAACCCGCTGCGCCAGGATTTGGTAACCCTTCAGCCGCAGATACCAGGCCGCTATGGTTTCGGCGCGGCGGCCCTTTTCGTCGGCACGTCGCCGCGATTCGCGATCACGCGGCGCCATCGCCATCCCGCAACTGCAAGGCCCGCGCGTAAACAGTGGCGCGCGGCAGGTCGAGCGCCTTGGTAACCAGCGCCACCGCCGTCTTGACGCTGTTGGTCGCCAGCGCCGCCACCAGCGCCGCATCCAGCGTTGGGGCATCGGCCGCTGCTGGCGGCGTCGGCGGCGCGATGGTGATGACGATTTCACCGCGCGGCGCCGCCTCGGCATAGCGGGCGGCGAGTTCCAAAAGGCTGCCATGCACCGATTCTTCGAAGCGCTTGGTAATTTCGCGCGCAATCGCGGCGCTGCGGTCGCCCAGCCCCGCGGCGAGCGCCGCCAGGCTGGCGGCGAGGCGCGGTCCCGATTCGTAAAGCACCAGCGTGGCGCGGACCCCGGCCAGTTCGGCAATCGCGGTGGCGCGCGCCCCGGCCTTGGCGGGCAGAAAACCGGCAAACAGGAAGCGATCGGTGGGCAGGCCGGCCAGCGTCAGCGCGGCAACCGCAGCGCAAGGCCCGGGGATGGTGACGATATTGACCCCGGCGGCGCGCGCCTCACGCACCAGCTTGAAGCCGGGATCGGAGATCAGCGGTGTGCCGGCATCCGATACCAGTGCGACCGCTCCGGCGAGCGCCCGGGTGATCAGCGTCTGGCGCACCCGATCGTCGCTGTGGTCGTGATAGGCCAGCATCGGCACCTTGGCGCCGATGTGGCGCAACAGTTTGGCGGTGACCCGGCTGTCTTCGGCAGCGATCAGGCTGACACCGGCCAATGTAGCGGCGGCGCGCGGCGACAAGTCAGCAAGATTGCCGATTGGCGTCGCAACGATGTAAAGCCCTGCGTCAAGGGCCGCGCCACGAATCGGCGGCTCATCGGTTTGCTGGTCAAAAGGTTGCACATGCTTATCCTGAAACGTCATTCCGCCGCATGGCAAGCCCGTAGCGCGCTCGTCATCGCCACGGCGCTGCTCATCTCGGCCTGCACGACCGCTAAAAAGCCAATTGTCATGGCACCGCCGCCGGTCATTATCGCGCCCGCCCCGGTCAAGCCGCCGGTGCTGGTCGAAGCCGCACAGAACCGCGTTGCCCTGCTGGTGCCACTGACCGGGCCGAACGCGCCCGTGGGCCAATCGATCGCCAATGCCGCCAACATGGCGCTGCTCGATGTGGGCGACAAGCGCGTCAACCTGCGGGTTTATGATACGACGCCGGGGGCCGGCGCTGCCGCCACGCGCGCCATAGCCGATGGCGCGCGGCTGATCCTGGGGCCATTGCTCGCCAATGATATCGGCGCGGTCGATGCCGCCGCCACCAAGCTCGATATTCCCGTGCTCAGCTTTTCCAACGACGCGAGCCTTGCCGGCGGCAATGTCTATGTGATGGGCTTCCAACCGGCGCAGTCGATCGCGCGCAGCATCGCTTATGCCGCCAGCCGCGGCGTCTCCCGCTTTGCAGCGCTGGTGCCCGCCGGGGTCTATGGCCAACGCGCCCAGACCGCCTTTGTGCGCGCCGTCGATGCCGTGGGCGGCCGTTCGACAGCGCTGGTCACCTATACCCGCGATCCCGCCAAGATGCAGGCAGCAGCGCGCTCGATCACCGCGTTTGACAGCCGCGCCCGCGCCGGCAGCGGCGCTGCTATCCGCGCCGATGGCAGCGTGGCGCAGGTCAATGGCAGTTCGACGCCGGTGCCATTCCAGGCGCTGCTGATCGCCGATTCGGGCAGTGTCGCCGGCCAGTTCATGCCGGCGCTGGCCAAGTTCGGCGCACCTCCGGGCAGCGTCACGATTATCGGCACCGAATTATGGAATAACGAACCCGGCCTGGCGCGCGCTGCCGCGTTCCGGGGCGCCTTGTTTGCCGCCGTGCCCGATGAACAATTCCGCAAGCTCGCCGGGCGGTATCGCGCCAAATTCGGTTCCAGCCCGTCGCGGCTGGCGAGTTTTGGCTATGATTCGGTGCTGCTGGTCAACAGCATTGCCGGTAATTGGGCGCTGGGCGCCGCCTTCCCGCGGGCGCAGTTGACGACGCGCGATGGCTTTGCCGGCATCGATGGCGCCTTCCGCTTCACACCCTCCAATGTCGCCGAGCGCTCGCTGGAAGTGCAGCAGATCGGTGCCGGGGTGATCTCGACAGTATCATCGGCGACGCGCGGCTTCGCGAATTGACGTGAATACCTCCCCCGGGCGGCGGGAGGTGACGGTTACGCCGCAATCTCTTTCAGCACCGCATCGACAAAGGGCTGACCGGCAAGCGTCAGCCGCAGCCCTTGCGCATCATGCACCAGCAGGCCCTGGCCGGCGATCCGCGCCACCCGGTCGGCGCGCAAGACCGTTGCGAGCGCCAGACCGGTGCGCGCTTCGAACACAGCGGCATCGATGCCGGTACCCAGCCGCAGCCCCATGACCAGCGCTTCGGTGGCGCGCTCATCGGCGGACAGCACGGCTTCGCTGGCCATGCCATGGCCGTGCGTGGTCACCGCCGTCAGCCAGGTTTCGGGCTTTTTCAGCCGTTCGGTCGCCACACCCATGCGCCGACCATGCGCGCCGGGGCCGATCCCGGCATAATCGCCATAGGTCCAATAGGTGATGTTGTGACGGCTTTCGCTGCCGGTGCGGGCGTGGTTCGATACTTCATAGGCCGGAATACCGGCGTCAGCGGTCAGGCTCCGCGTCAATTCGAACAGATCGGCCGAAGTATCGGCATCGGGCATCACCAATTGCCCCTTGGCATGGAGCGCGGTGAAGCGCGTGCCGGGCTCCAGCGTCAGTTGATAGAGCGACAGATGGTCGGTGCCGAACCCCAGTGCGCGGCCAAGTTCAGCCGCCCAGCTTTCGGTGGTCATCCCCGGCCGGTCGTAAATCAGGTCGAAACTCACCCGGCCAAAGTGTTTTTGCGCCACCGCAAGCGCCGCCAGCCCCTGCGCCAGATCATGCGGGCGGCCCAGAACCTTCAGGTCGGCATCGTCGAGCGCCTGCAGACCAAGGCTCAGCCGGTTGACACCCGCCGCGGCAAAGCCGGCAAAGCGCGCCGCTTCGACCGATGACGGATTGGCCTCCAGCGTGATCTCGATATCGGGCAGCGCCGGCCAGTGGGTTGTCGCCGCGTCGATGATCGCCGCCACGGTAGCCGGCGGCATCAGGCTGGGGGTGCCGCCGCCAAAGAAGATGCTCGCCAGCCGCCGGCCGGGCAGGCGCTGCGCCTCGAACGACAGATCGGCGAGCAGCCCGGCGCACCAGGCCGCATCGTCTACCGCTGCGCGGACGTGCGAGTTGAAATCGCAATAGGGGCATTTGGTGACGCAAAACGGCCAATGGACGTAGAGTGCGACACGCCCCTCCCCTGAAGGGGAGGGGAGAATCACGTGATTCCACGCGACGGCAGCAGGGGCCGCAACAGCACGAATGCCCGCGCCCGGTGGTTATCCGCTTCCTTTTCCTCGCGCGAAATCTCGCCATAGCTGCGCGACTTGCCATCCATGACGAACATCGGGTCATAGCCAAAGCCATTGTCACCGCGCGGCGGCCAGGTCAGATGGCCATCGACCCGACCTTCGACGCTTTCGACATGGCCATCGGGCCAGGCGATGCTGAGCGCGCAGATGAAATGCGCCGTGCGTGGGCCTTCGAGATCGAGCGCATCGTGGACCCGCGCCATCGCAACGGTGAAATCCTTGCCCGGCCCCGCCCAGCGCGCCGAATAAATCCCTGGCGCGCCGCCAAGTGCGTCGACACACAGGCCCGAATCATCGGCAATTGCCGGCAATCCCGATGCGATGGCAGCGGCAACTGCCTTCAATTCGGCATTGGCGATGAAGGTCAGCCCGGTTTCCTCGGGCTCGTCGAGCCCGAGTACCCCCGCTGAAATCACTTCAAGCCCATGCGGCAGCAGCAATTCGGCGAGTTCGACCACCTTGCCGGGGTTGTGCGTC
>JBBQMB010000051.1:0-17780 GCA_038328515.1 Sphingomonadales bacterium | reverse complement strand
AAGGACGCGCTGCCGCCCTATGTCGCCTTCCAGGGCGATGGCGATGTCACCGCCGATGTCGTGTATGTGAACTATGGCCTGCCCGCCGATTATGCCGCGCTGGCGCGGCGCGGCATCAGCGTGAAGGGCAAGATCGCCATGGCGCGTTACGGCGGCGGCTGGCGCGGGCTGAAACCCAAATTGGCGCAGGAACAAGGCGCCATCGGCGCGCTGATCTATTCCGATCCGGCCAATGATGGCTATGCCACCGCCGATACCTACCCCAATGGTGGCGCCCGGCCCGAAACCGGCGTGCAGCGCGGCTCGGTCGCCGATATGACGACCTATCCGGGGGATCCGGGCACCCCGGGCTATGGCTCGGTAAAGGGTGCCAAGCGCATCGACCGCAAGGATGCCGTGACCATCATGAAAATCCCGACGCTGCCAATCTCCTATGGCGACGCCACGAAGATTTTCGCCGCGATGAAGGGCCCGATTGCGCCCGATAATTTCAAGGGCGCGCTGCCGATCACCTATCGCACCGGCGGCGATGGCAGCGTCAAGCTGCACCTCCAGGTTGAATCCGACTGGTCGCTGAAACCCGTCTACAATGTCATCGCGATGCTCAAGGGCAAGGATCGCCCCGATGAATGGGTGGTGCGCGGCAACCATCACGATGGTTGGGTGTTCGGCGCCGCCGATCCGCTGTCGGGCAATGTCGCCATGCTGTCGGAAGCGAAAGCACTGGGACAACTCGCCAAGGCCGGCTGGCGGCCGTCGCGTACCATCGTTTACGCAAGCTGGGATGCCGAGGAACCGATGCTGCTCGGCAGCACCGAATGGGCCGAAACCCATGAAGCCGAACTAAAGGCCAAGGCCGTCATCTACATCAACACCGATGGCAATGGTCGCGGCTTTCTGGGCGCCGAGGGCAGCCACCAGTATCAGCACCTCGTCAATGCCGTTGCCGCCGATGTGAAAGACCCGCAAACCGGCGCCAGCGTGCTCGATCGCGCCCGCGCCAAGCTGCGCGCTGATGCCTATGATGGCGGGCGAGTCGATGCCGATGACTTGAAAGCCGCCGAAACCAATGGTGACCTGCCGCTGGGGCCACTGGGCTCAGGCTCGGATTATTCATCCTTCCTCCAGCATGTCGGGGTGCCGTCGCTCAACATCGGCTTTGGCGGCGAAGGCGAAAGCGCCGGCTCCTATCACTCGATCTATGACAGCTACGATCATTTCGTCCGCTTTGACGATCCGGGCCTCGCCTATGGCGCAGCGCTGTCCAAAACCGTTGGCCGGCTGGTGTTGCGCATCGCCGATGCCGACACGCCGCCGCTGCGCTTTGCCGATCTCGCCGGCACGGTGCGCACCTATCTGGGCGAAGTGAAAACGCTGATCGACACCCGCCGCAAACAGGATGACAAGCGCGCCGCGCTGTTAACTAGCACGGCTTTTGCACTGGCCAGCGACCCCAAGGCCCCGGTCAGCGCCCCGGTCGCTGAAACGCCCACGCCGATCATCGAACTCGCCGGGCTCGAAAATGCCGTCGGCAAGCTTGAGGCCAGCGCCAAGGCCTATGATGCCGCCTTTGCCGCCAAGGGGGCATCGCTGCCCGCCGCCACCCGCGCCCGGCTCAACGCGGCGCTGCTCGGCATCGATCAGGCGCTGCTGATCCCCGAAGGCCTGCCGGGCCGTAGCTGGTATCGCCACGCGCTTTACGCCCCCGGTCGCTTCACCGGCTATGGCGCCAAAACCCTGCCGGGCGTGCGCGAAGCGGTTGAAGAACGCCGCTTTGCCGATGCCAATCTTTATGCCGGCCGCACTGCTGCCGCGATCGAACGGCTCGCGGCGAAGCTTGATGTGGCAAAGGCGATCATCGGATGAAACTCCTCGGCTCGGCCACGTCGCCCTATGTTCGCAAGCTGCGGGTGATTGCTTTGGAACTCGACCTGCCGCTCGATTATGCCGAAACCGCGGCGCTGGAGGACCCGGCGGCGCTGCTGGCCGCCAATCCGCTCGGCAAGGTGCCGGCGCTGATCCTCGATGATGGTACGGCGCTGTTCGATTCAGCCGTGATCGCTGCCTATCTGCTCAGCCTGTCACCGGCCCAGACGCTGATGGCCACGAACGGCATGGCGCACTGGATCGCCCGCACCGACGAAGCGATTGTCGATGGCATCCTCGATGCCGCCATCGTGCTGCGCTTCAACATGGGGCAGGGGGTGACCAGCGGCATGTGGGTCGATCGGCAGTATCGCGCCATCGATCGCGGCATCGCGGCACTCGCCACGCACGTCGGCGTCGGCACCGGCTACACCGAACTCGCCACCGTCATCACCTGTGAATATCTCGACCTGCGCTGGCCGGACATCAACTGGCGGGCGCATGCGTCGCTCGCCGCGCTGCACGCACGGCTCAAAGATCGGCCTTCGCTGCTGGGGACCCGCCCGCCGGGTTGAACCTCAGCGCGCCTCGGGCGGCGGTGGATAGGTAACATCGGGCGCCGCCTGGTCGATATCCATCCGCAGCCGCCAGAGGCCGTTCTTGCCCTTTTTGTAAACGATCAACGACCGCCCCGGATCGCGGATTTCGCCCTTAGGCGTGCGGATGGTGAACCAATATTTGCTCATGAACACCGCCGTGTCGTGGTCGACGATCAGGCTTTCCTCGGCGAGCAAGAAATCGGCATCGAGCGGCGTCTTGAGCAGCGGCGTGAAATAGGCCCGGATCGCGGCAATGCCTTTCAGCTTGGGCTTGCCATGCAGCGCCACCTCGGCATCGGGCGTATAAAGCCGCATCAGCGCTTCGATATCGCCGCCCTTGAACGCCTTGACCCATTGCGCACCATGGGCGCGGATCGCCGCTTCATCGGCGGGCGTTGCCACCGCCGGCGCGGCGAGCAGCAGCGCCGCCACCAGAACCAGCCGCCTCATCCCTTCAATTCCCGCGCCAGTGCCTTCCTTGTCTTGTCGCCATAGGGCGGCTTGAACCCGGCGAGCCCGGCGAGGTCGATCTTGGGCTGGGTATAGATCGCCTTGGCATGGCTGAACGCCTTGAAGCCATCGGCGCCATGGTAGCTGCCCATGCCGGCCGGGCCGATGCCGCCAAACGGCAGGTCTTCGGCCGAAACATGGAACACCACGTCATTGACCGTCACGCCCCCCGAAATCGTCCGGTCGAGCACCCGGCGCTGTTCGGCAGCATCCTGGCCGAACCAATACAGCCCCAGCGGCCGGTCGCGGCGGTTGACTTCGTCAATCGCGCCATCGACGGTCGAATAGGTCCGCACCGGCAGCAGCGGCCCGAAGATTTCTTCCTGCATCACCGTCATCTCGTCGGTCGGGTTGCGGATAATGTGGAGCGGCATCTTGTTGGTATTCTGCTGGGAAAAATCCTCATTGCCGGGGTTGACGATATCGACCGTCGCCCCCTTGGCAATCGCATCGGCGACATGCGCCTCCAGCCGCTCGCGATGCCGCGCGCCCAGAACCGATGTGTAATCGGGGTTGTTGAGCAACGTCGGATACATCTTGGCCGTCGCCGCCTTCAACCCCTCGACCACGGCGGCTTCCTGCTCCGCCGGCACGATGAGATAATCGGGGGCGAGGCAGATCTGCCCGGCGTTCATCATCTTGCCCATGGCAATGCGTTCGGTCGCGACGCCGATATCGGCCGAACGCGAAATGATCGTCGGTGATTTGCCGCCGAGTTCAAGCGTCAGCGGCACCAGATTTTTCGCCGCCGCCGCCATGACATGCCGGCCAATCGCGGTGCCGCCGGTGAACACCAGATGGTCGAACGCCAGTTCCGAAAACGCCTTGCCTGCTTCCGCCCCGCCGGTAATCACCGCAATTTCGGTTTCATCAAAAGCGCTGGCGAACAATTCTTTCATCAACGCCGACGTGACCGGGGTGAATTCGGATGGCTTGATCATGGCGCGATTGCCCGCCGCCAGCACGCCCGCCAGCGGGCCAAAGGTCAGGTTGATCGGGAAATTCCACGGCGAAATAATGCCGATGACGCCCTTGGGCTGAAACTCCACCCGCGCCCGCGCGCCGAGCAGCTTCATCGGAAAATCGAGCTTGCGATTTTCCGGCTTCATCCAGCTTTCGAGATGCTTCATCGCATGCTTCAACGGCTTCACCGAGGCCATGATATCGGTCACCAGCGACATTTCGGTGCTGCGATGGCCAAAATCTTCGGAAAGCGCCGCGACCATCCGGTCCTTGTTATCGAGCACCAGCGCCAGCGCGCGCTGCAACCGCGCCTTGCGGGTTGCTGCCGTCACCGGCAATTCGGCCGTAAAGGCGACGCGCTGGCGTTGCAAGATGCCCTGCATTGCCGCGGCGTCGCGCGCATCCCATGCGGTGGTGCTGTTCGTGGTCATCGGCGCTTCCTCTTTTTTCACGCTGCCAGCCTAGCGGTGCGGATGCCGTAGGGGAAGCAGCGCGATCCCTCCCTGTCATGCCAGCGTAGGCTGGCATCCAGCCTTGCCAGCGTAGGCTGGCATCCAGCCTTGCCAGCGTTGGCGCCAGCGTAGGCTGGCATGACAGTGGCGAAAACGCTGCGCTGGCGTACCGCGTCAGCGCTGCTTTTTCGTCATCGTCGCGGTAAAATCAGCATCCTTGTTCGCCACCCAATCGACAAATTTGCGCACCCCGGGGTCAAGCAGCAACAAGTCGACATCGAGGCCATAGCGCTGCAATTCGGAATTGGTGAAATTGGTGATCAGCATCTGCTGGCAAATCGGGTGCATCGGCACCGTGTCGCGGCCACCGCGGCTTTTGGGCACGGGATGGTGCTGAATTACGGTCTTGCCGGTCGGCCGGCTGCACAGCCAGCACGGCACGGCGGGCGCCGGCGCTTCGGCCTCGCGGTGCTGGTCGCCATAGGGATCATTTCTGGAACTTCTGCGGCCCATGTTTCTGCCTGAATAATCGCTGCGACTGGTGCCCGCCTATAGCGCTGCGGGCGGCATTGCGACACCGGCGTTTGGTTACCTTGTCATCCCGGGCTTGACCCGGGACCCAGCTTTCCGTTGACTGCGCCTCACGCAAACAAGCTGGGTCCCGGGTCAAGCCCGGGATGACATCGGATCAAGCAGCGAAGGTCGCTGTCCTACACAGGGTAAATCTGACATGATCTCCGAATGTTCGTTCTTTGAAATCGCTGTTAGAAACGTCCTTCACCGATGCGGTGGCGCAAAATCGCGGCCGCCGCTGCAATCGGGCCGGCCGGAAGTTCAGGAAAAAGCCTCCCGGGGCTGACTTTCCAAACACGGTCTGGCGTAATTCCGCTGGCATCGCGGCACCCCTTGGGCTTTCATGGCGAAAACCAGCCTTGGGGACCATGATGAGCAAATTTCCAGCAATGAGCATTGCCGAGGCGCATGCCTTGTTGACCGCACCCGGCCAGCCGCTGGAAATGGCAATTGTCACCATCCATGGCTGGCCGACGCGGACCTGGAAAAATGCCCCGCCAACGCTGCGCGAGGTGTTTCTCGCCGGCCGGGCGCATGGCGACAAGGTGTTTCTCGTCCTCGACGATGAGCGCGTCACCTTTGAAGATTTTGCCCGCGCTACCTTGCGGCTGGCGGCGCAACTGATGGCGGATGGCGTCAAAAAGGGTGATCGCATTGCGATTGTCATGCGCAACCTGCCCGAATGGCCGGTGGCCTTCTTTGCCGCCAGCCTGTGCGGCGCCATCGTCACCCCGCTCAACGCCTGGTGGACGGGGGCCGAGCTTGAATATGGCCTCGCCGATTCGGGCTGCAAGATATTGCTATGCGATGCGGAACGGCTGGCCCGTATCGCCCCGCACCTCCCCGACCTGCCGGCGCTGGAACGCATTTACGTAACCCGCGCCACCGAAGAACCCCTCGGCGATCCGCGCGAAGTCCGGCTCGAATCGATCATCGGCGGGTCAGAAAGCTGGGGTGCGCTGGCCGATCGCGCCCTGCCGGCAGTCGATCTGGTGCCCGAAGACGATGCGACGATCTTTTACACCAGCGGCACGACCGGCAAGCCCAAGGGTGCGCTCGGCAGCCACCGCAACATCGTATCGAACATCATGGCCAGCGCTTCGTCCGCCGCGCGTTCCTATCTGCGCCGCGGGGAAATGCCGCCGGCACCCGACCCCGCCGCGCCGCAAAAGGGCACGCTGCTATCGGTGCCGTTCTTCCACGCCACCGGTTGCCACGCCATCCTGTCGCCATCGCTGTTTTCGGGTGCCAAGCTGGCGTTGATGCACAAATGGGATGTGCTGGCGGCGATGGCGCTGATCGAGCGCGAGCGGTTGACCGGCGCCGGCGGCGTGCCGACCATCGCCTGGCAGATTCTGGAACACCCCGAACGCGGCCGTTTCGACCTGTCGAGCCTTGAAAGCGTTTCCTATGGCGGCGCGCCTTCGGCCCCTGAACTGGTTCGCCAGATCGCCCGCCAGTTCAAGGCAGCACCCGGCAATGGCTGGGGAATGACCGAAACCAGCGCCACCTTCACCCACCATATGGCCGAAGATTATGAACACCGCCCCGATAGTTGCGGGCCGGCGGTTGCGGTCTGCGACCTTGAAGTGCGCGACCCCGATGGCAAGGTGCTGCCGCCAGGTGTGGTCGGCGAACTTTACGGTTTTGGCCCCAATGTCGTGAAAGAATATTGGAACAAGCCCGAAGCGACCGCTGCGACCTTCATCGATGGCTGGGTGCGCACCGGCGATCTGGCGCGAATCGATGACGAAGGCTTTTGCTTCATCATCGATCGCGCCAAGGACATGCTGATCCGCGGCGGCGAAAACATCTATTGCGTCGAGGTCGAAAACGCCCTGTACGAACACCCCGCCATCATGGACGCAGCACTGGTCGGCCGCCCGCACCGGACATTGGGCGAAGAAGCCTATGCCTTTGTCACGCTGAAACCCGGCATGACCGCGACCGAAGACGAATTGCGCAGCTTTGTCGCGGCGCGGCTGGCAGCCTTCAAAGTGCCGGTAGCGATCAGCTTTTCAAACGAGCCGCTGGTCCGCAATGCCAATGGCAAGATTTTGAAAACCGAACTGAAAAAGCTGGTCGAGGGCTAGGTCGGCACCGCGGAACCTTCGCCACCGCCCAGCGTTATGCCCTCTGAACAAAGGAGATTGTGATGGGCAAGGGTTGTATTTTGTGGCTGGTCGGCGTGCCGATCCCGGTGATCATTCTGCTGTATCTGTTCTTCTTTCGTTGATCGGGCGGCACCGACCGTTACCCCGGATGCTTGGCGCGCCATTCCTTTACCGCCGCCAGGCTGAGCTCGACATGGCCCTTGTAGCTGAGGTTGCTATGGACAAAAGCGATCTTGCCATCCGGGGAAATGACATATGATGTGCGGTTCGATTTGGCGACCAACGGCATCAGCTTGACATCATATTCGGCGATGACCGCGGCACTACCGGCAGCGACGGCGAATTTGTTGCGGCATTCTTCGACCGAAAAGCGGTTGAGCGTTTCGATATTGTCAGCCGAAACGCCGACGACCGTCGCGCCGAGTTTTTCAAAACTGTCGGTGGCTTCGGCAAATTCATGCGCTTCGGCGGTGCAGCCGGTCGTGAAAGCGGCGGGGAAGAAATAGAGGACGACCGGGCCTTTCTTCAGCGCCTGCGCCAGGTTGAAGGGCATCGGCTTGCCGGCAAGGCTGGCTTGGGTGGTGAAATCAGGGGCCGTCGCACCGACCGGCAGGGCGGCGAGCGCCGGTGCGGCGCCGGCGATCGCCAGCGAAGCGGTGGCAATCAGTGCTGAATGATGGCGCATGTCATGTCCTTTGCCCGGATCGCCGACGATGCCGCGCTGGCAGCCGCCAAGACAATCATCAGCGTCTCTGCGCTGATCCGACATGAAATGCCAGCGGCTGCGACGATTTCGCTAACGAACCAGATGCGTGTCATGGCCGGTTCATTGTGTGGCAGTGATAGATAGTAGCAGATATGGAGACGTGATCCGATGCGATTGATGACAGCTTGCCTGATGCTGGCGGTTACAACCCAGGCGTTGGCTTTTGCAATGCCGGCAAAGGCGCAGGTTCCGCCGGCGGAACTGGGCGCGCGCTACGTGCCCGCGCCGTGGTGGATGCGCGAACCCGTGATCGCGTCGGTCGGCATGGTGCGGACCGAAATCGCCGCCAACCGTGCGCAGTTTTCCGCCAGCTTTACCGCTGTTGGCAAGACCGCCGATGCCGCGCTCAGCGAAGCCGCCGCCAAAGTACGCAGCATCGACGCGGCGCTGCGCCAATCGGGGCCGGAACGCGTCCGCATCGCCACGACGTTCCAGACCCAGCCGTTGTACGAACAATATCGCGACAAGGAGGGCAACATGCAGACCAATGCCCGCCCCGACAAGATTGAACGCTATGCCGTTACGGCGCGGATCAATCTGGAGGTCCGCGATCTCGTGGCGTTGGAACCAGCCTATGCAGCGGTCGTCGCCGCACGGCCCGAATCGATCGAAGCCGTCAGTTTCAGTCTGGAACCTGACAATGCCACCAAGACCTGGTTGCAGACCGAAGCCGTGAAAGATGCCGCCCGCCGGGCACGCCAGGCGGCCGAAGCCGCGGGTGCGCGGCTGGGCATGGTGAAGGTAATCGATCCCAGCGGCCGCGCCTGCCAGACCGATGTGCTCGCGGGTTGGCCGGGCTATAGCCGCGCCCAGGAGCAACGCACCGATGTCGCCTACACGGCACGGTCGATGGCGGCGCCGATCATGGTCACCGCCAGCCGGGCGGAGTCGCCTCGGGTTCAGGTCAGCCTGCAACCGCCGATGCTGCCGCTGACTGACGATGCCTGTGTGATGTACGCGCTGGGCGCGCAATAGCGGTCGATCGCTATCGTCCCGGCAATTTTTGCTGGAACCCGATGAATTCGCTGTATCTGTCCGATAGCAGTGCCAGCCGGGCATGAACCTTGGTGGTGCCGATGCGACGCATGATATCATCGGTCAGCAGGTTGAGCAGCGAGGCCAGCGCGGTATCCATGTCCCAGAAATGCCCGAGGCTGATTTCGGCGGTGAGGATGTGCGGGGTCAGGTCCCGCGCCCAGGGGCAATAGGGGTCGGTGACCACCACCACCGGCACCCCGGCCGCTACGGCGCGTTCGGCGAGCAGCCGGAAATGCCGCGAATAACGCCGGATATCGACAAGCACGAAAACATCGCGCGGCGTCGCCTCGAGCATTTCGGCATAAAGCCCCGACGCGCCATCAAGGCTGTGCACCCGGGGGCGAACATACAGCAATTGATGCGCAAAGCCCGCCGCCAGCCCGCGCTCGCTTTGAAAGCCCGCGACATAGACATTGGGCGCGGTAGCGAGCAGCGCCACCACCGTCGCCCATTCCGGCGTTTGGGCAAGGCGATAGACATCGGCAATCGCAGCAGTTTCCGCCTTGAGGCGCGAATCGGGCCCGGCGCCGGCCTTGGGCGGCAACAGCCAGGGCGCATCGCCCAATTCGCCGCGCAAATCATCCTTCAGCGCCGCCAGCCCCGAATAGCCGAGCGATTTCAAAAAGCGCGACACCGTCATCGCCGATACGCCAACGCGCTGGCCAACCGAGGCCGCCGTTTCAAACGGAATGCTGGCCATGTTTTCAAGCAGCCAGCCGGCAATCATCCGTTCGGCGACGGTAAATCGATCGTAGCGTTCGCGCAGTTGCTGGGCGACTTTGTTGGGCATGTTGGCAGGCTAACAGGCGTGCTGCTTTGAGGGAAGATGCAACGCCTGTCGTAGGTCCGCCCTAGAATTTCTGGCCGAACTTGATCCCCATGGTGCGCGGCTGGTTGACGTTCTGATAGGTGACCGCGCCGCAGGTGCCCGGCTGTCCGGCGTCGGGACCGATGAGACCAAAATCCTTGAAGCCCAAGGCGACCCCCGGCGAACGGGTGGTTCAGGCTGCGATCAGGCCCATGGGTATCACAAGCCCCGATTGCTCAGCGACAATGGCTCCAGCTACATCTCGGGCGAACTGGCCGAATGGCTCGACGACCGCCGGATGGACCATGTGCGCGGCGCGCCTTGCCATCCCCAGACACAGGGCAAGATCGAGCGTTGACACCGAACCCTGAAGAACCGCATCAGCCAAGAAAACTACTACCTGCCCGGCGACCTCGAGGCCCAGATCGAAGCCTTCGTCGAGCACTACAACCATCGCCGCTACCACGAGAGCATCGACAATCTCACGCCCGTCGATGTCTACTTTGGTCGCGGCCATCAAATCCTCGCCGAGCGCGCCCGCATCAAGCGACACACCATCCAACATCGACGCTTGCAACACCGCAAACATGCCGCCTAAAATCCAACCCCAGACGAGACCGAAACTCCGTTAATCCAAGCCCCCGACTGTCCCAAATTATCTGACGACGCACAGTCGAGGGCATTGTCACGCTCTCGTTGATGGCGCGATGACCGCAGGGTGGCAAGGGGCAGGGTTACGGCTTTCGCCAGCCAGCGCCACAGCCTATGCAGCGATCCGCAATCAGGAGACCCGCACATGACCGATACGATCGGCACCCACATGGCAGACGACGGACGCACCGCCCGCCAGATCTTTGATGACGTCATGGCCAATCCAGCCCGGGCGCGTTTCGGCTTTGGCACCCGACTGGCCATTGTCAACGTCGATTTCCAGAACGCCTATACCCGCATCGATCGCTACAAGACCGCCTATGAAACCGATCCGCGCCAGATCGAACATGTAAATCTCATCAGCGCGCTGGCCCGCGCCGCCGCCATGCCGGTCGTGTGGAGCCGCGTCGGTTATGCCGATGATGCCAGCGATGCCGGGGTCTGGGGCACCCGCACCGATACGCCCGACAGCTTGCAGAACATCAAATATGGCAGCGACCGCCACGCCTATGATGACCGCTGCGACATCCAGCCGGCTGACACGCAGTTCACCAAGCGCATGCCATCGGCGTTTTTCGAAACGCCGCTGCAATCGCTGCTGGTCTGGCACCGGGTCGATACGGTGGTCGTGACCGGCGGCAGCACGTCGGGCTGCGTGCGCGCCACAGCGGTCGATGCGCTGTCGCGCGGCTATCGCACCATCGTTCCCATCGAAACTACCGCCGATAAACTGGCGAGCTATCACTGGGCCAATCTGACCGATCTTCAGCTTAAATACGCCGATGTCGTGCCGGTTGCCGAGGTCATCGGCTGGTTCGGCGCGCGGGCCAGGTAACCATAAGCAGCGTTAACCACGGCGAACTGCCGCCGTTACCTCGATTGTCCAACCCGACCATCGAGGAGCCCGACCATGAAGATCCGCCATGTAATTCCGACCGCCGTTCTCATCATCGGCGGCCCGTTGCTCTATGTCAGCCAGATCGAACCCAAGGCCGCCACCACAGTTGCCGGTGGCGACACGGCCACAGCGGCAGTTGTGCCGGTGGTCGGCAGTACCGGCGGCGGCGCGGTAACCACAATGGCCGGGGCGGCGGTGGTTTCGGCCACGCCGGACAGTGCGCGGCGTGCGCTTGTCTCGCTCATCCCTGCGGCACCCGTTGAACCGTCCGCAACGCTGATCACGCTGGCAGAAGCCACACCCGACGATCTCGCCAGCGCCGGTTCGACACTGCCAGCCAGCGACTTTGCTGCCATCTTCGCCGCCATCGCCGTTCGCAGCGCGGCTTTTGATCGCCCCGCAGGCGCCAATGAAAATGTCTTTTTCCTTGCGAGCGCCAGCGGTGTCGGCGGATTTGGCGGTGGTACAACCGGCGGCGCGTCGGGCAGCACCGGCAGCAGCGGTGCGTCGTTTGGCCCCGCTGCCGGCGCTGCCAATGCTGATCCGGTGGCGTTTGGCGCAACCGGCCAGATGCAGGCCGTCAGCACCGTGCCCGAACCGGCCAGCTGGATCAGCTTCATTGTCGGCCTTGGCCTGATCGGTATCAATATGCGCCGCAAACCGCGCCTGCGCAGCGTTACCGCCTGATCCGGCGCTATCGCCAGGCGGACAGCGTAAACTGCCGCTGCCATTTGGGCCGGGTGCTGCTACTGTCGTATGCGATGACAGACGATCCCGGCCTTTATGACCCCAGCCCGATTGCCCCGCCCCCGCACCCGCCGTTGCGCTGGCCCGATGGCAAGACTTGCGCGGTCTGGGTAGCGCCCAACCTTGAATATTATGAAATCGACCCGCCGGCCCACCCGCGCCGCAAAAGCTGGGGCCGGCCGCACCCCGATGTCGTGGGTTACAGCCACCGCGATCACGCCAATCGCATCGGCCATTGGCGCATGGCCGATGCGATGAGCGCCCATGGCTTTCCGGGTTCGGTCAGCCTGTCGGTGGCGCTGTGCGACCATATCCCCGAAGTGGTCGCCGATGGTGTGGCGCGCGGCTGGGAATTCTTCAGCCATGGCATCTACAACACGCGCTACGCCTATGACATGGACGAGGCGCAGGAACGCGCCATCATCGAAGACAGTATCGCCACGGTGCAACGCGCCACCGGCCAACGCATCCGCGGCTGGCTCGCCCCGGCGCTGACCCATACCGTGCGCACCATGGATCTGATCGCCGAGTACGGCCTTGATTACACCTGCGACCTTTATCACGACGACCGCCCGGGGCGGGTGAAAACCGCGACCGGTGACCTGATTTCGATGCCCTACAGCCTTGAAGTCAACGACCATTATGGCTTCTTCATTTACAATATGAGCCCGCGCGATTATGCTGATGCGCTGATCCGCCAATATGATCGGCTGGCGCGCGAGGGCGCGGCCAGTGGCACCGTCATGTGCATCCCGCTGCACAGCTATCTCATCGGCCAGCCGCACCGCATCGGGCCGTTCGAGCGCGTGCTCGAACATATCGCTGCCGATGGCCGGGCGTGGATCACCACTGCCGGCGCGATTGCCGATGCCTATCGGGGGCAGGCGGCGTGACGCTCGATCCGTCCTATCTCGAATATCCCATGCGCCGGCGCGGCATGGACCATGATCTTTACCCCTGGTCGAACATCGCCGACCGGCCGCCGATCCATTGGCCGGGTGGCAAGCGCGTCGCCGTCGTGATCGTTATTTCGTGCGAATTCTTCCCGCTCACCCCCAGCGACACGCCGTTCCGCGCGCCGGGTCACATGCAGACGGCCTTCCCCGATTATCGGCATTTCACCGCGCGTGATTATGGCTCACGGCAGGGCGTCCCCCGGCTGGTCGAAGCGCTGGTGCGCGTCGGTGCCAAGGCAAGTTTCGCGATGAACAGCGCCTGGGCCGAACGCTTCCCCGATCTCGCCCGCCAAATCGCGGGGGCCGGCCATGAAATCATCGCCCATTCGACCGACATGAACGGCACCATCGCCACCGGCCTGCCCGAGGCCGATGAACGCGCGCTGATTGCCGCCAGCCTCGCCGGCCTCGCCGCCAGCACCGGCGCCCGCCCGACCGGCTGGCTCTCCATCGCGCGCTCGCAAAGCTGGAACACCCCGCGCCTGCTCGCCGAAGCCGGGCTGGCCTATTGCTGCGACTGGGTGAATGACGAACTGCCCTATCGCATGGCAACCCCGGCAGGCCCGCTGATCAACCTGCCGCTCAACCATGAACTCAGCGACCGCCAGATCATCGCCACCTGCCAGCAATCCGCCGAAAGCTATGCCGAACAGTTGCGCGATGCCTATGCGTGGCTCGACAGCGAGGTCGATCGCGGCGGCGGGCGCATGCTGCCGATCCACCTGACGCCCTATATTTCAGCGCTGCCGTATCGCATCGATGCGATCGAAGCCCTGCTTGGCTGGCTTGCGGCGCAACCGGGCGCATGGTTTGCGAGAGGGGACGAAGCCGTGGCGGCCAGCAACGTCTGACCGCGACTAGGCCCGCGGATGCGCGTTCCGATACGCATCGAGCAAATGCGCCGCATCGACCGCCGTATAAATCTGGGTCGAGCTCAGCGAGGCATGGCCAAGCAATTCCTGAATCGAGCGCAAATCGGCCCCGCGTGCCAGCAGATGCGTCGCAAAGCTGTGGCGCAGCGCATGCGGGGTCGCACTGTCGGGCAGGCCCAAAGCGGGCCGCGCGGCGCGGATGGCAGCGCGGACAATGCCGGGGTCCAACGCACCGCCGCGCAGCCCCCGAAACAGCAGCGCATCGCGCTCGGGTTGCCATGGCGTCAGCCCGACATAGGCCGTGATCGCTTGCGCCACGACGGGTAGCAGCGGCACAGCGCGGGTCTTGTTGCGCTTGCCGATCACAGTGATCGTGTCGCCCAGTGGCAGCACCGCGCCGGTCAGGCCGAGCGCTTCGGAAATCCGCAAGCCGGCGCCGTATAGCAGCAACAGCACGGCGGTATCGCGCGCCGCCGTCCACGGCAGGCGAGCATCATCATTCACCGCAGCGATCAGGTCGGTGGCATCGGCGGGCGATACCGGCCGGGGCACGCGGCGCGGGATTTTGGGCGAACGCAGCCCGGTGATGCCGTCGGCCGCGAGCCCCTCCGTGCGCCGTGCAAAGCCGAGAAACGTGCGCAGCGCCGACACATCACGCGCCACCGAAACATTGGCGAGGCCGTCGCGCCGCCGCCAGGCCAGAAAGGCGCGAAAATCCGCCGGGGTCAGCGCATCGAGTTGGGCGCTGCCGACCGGGCCGCCGATATGCGCGCCCAGGAAGTCACCAAATTGTTCGAGCGTTGCCGCATAAGCGCGCAGCGTATGTGGTGACAGCCGGCGCGCATCGGCAAGATTGGCAAGCCAAACCGCCACCAGCGCGCCAAGCGGCTGTCCCGGCGAGGCGCGCGCTGCGGTCAGAGGATGCTCTGCCCGGTCTTGGCCCAATCATCGAGGAACGCCGCCAGCCCCTTGTCGGTGAGCGGGTGATTGGCGAGCGCGCGGATCACCGACGGCGGCATGGTCGCAACATCGGCCCCCAGCTTGGCGGCCTGCAGCACATGCACCGGATGGCGAACGCTGGCGACCAGGATTTCGGTTTCAAAGGCATAATTGTCGTAGATCATCTTGATATCTTCGATAAGTTGCATGCCATCATAACCGACATCATCGAGCCTGCCGACGAACGGCGAGATGAAACTCGCGCCGGCCTTGGCCGCCAGCAGCGCCTGATTGGCCGAAAAACACAAGGTGACATTGGTCATCACGCCTTCGTCACTCAGCGCCTTGCAGGCGGTCAGCCCGTCGATGGTCAGCGGCAGCTTGATGCAGATATTGCCACCGAGCTTTTTCAGCACTTCGGCTTCGCGCAGCATGTCGGCGGTTTTGGTGGCGACGACTTCGGCCGATACCGGGCCTGTCGTGAGGGTGCAGATTTCCCGGATGACATCGAGAAAGTTGCGCCCCGATTTGGCGATCAGCGACGGGTTGGTCGTCACGCCATCGAGAAGGCCGGTGGCCGCCAGCGCAGCGATTTCGGCGGTATCGGCAGTATCGGCAAAAAACTTCATGGGCGTGCGAGCTTTCCTGTTGGATCAGCCCCTCTCTAGCCGATGCTCAGGCCGAGCGCAGCACCCAATCATAATCGAGCGGCGTGACAATGGCGTTATAGCGTTCGGCCTCCACGCGCTTCACCTGGGCAAACATTTCAGCGGCGCGCCCGCCCCAATAGTCATTCAATCGGCGCGAGCCTTCGAACAGGGCCAGGGCATGCGGCCAATCGGTGGGGAGCCGTTCCCCCGTGGCGCGCGCGTCGCCGCTAACCGGTTCGCCCGGATCAATCGCGTGGGTCAGGCCGTGATGGATGCCGGCGAGCACGGTGGCTACCGCCAGATACGGATTGGCATCGGCCCCGGCAACGCGGTGTTCAAGGTGACGCCCTGCCGCTGGCCCGGCCGGTATCCGCAATGGGACGGTGCGGTTGTTGACCCCCCAGCCGGCGCGCACAGCAGCGCCGCCATGGCTGCGGAACCGGCGATAGCTGTTGGCGTTGGGGGCAAATACCGCGATGCTGGCCGGCATCAGTTGCATGGCGCCGCCAATGGCGTGGTGCAGCCGCGCGCTACCCGCCGGGGCGCTGCTGGCAAAGATGTTGCGGCCGCGATGGTCATTCACCGACACATGAACGTGCAGCCCCGAACCTGAAAGCCCCGCAAATGGCTGCGCCATGAAGGTGGCGCAGCGGCCATGGCGATCGGCCACCCCCTTGGCGGCACGCTTGAAGCGCACGGCATCATCGGCGGCGGCGAGCGCATCGGGCTTGTGCGACAGCGTTACTTCATATTGGCCAGCACCATATTCACCGATGGCAGCGCCCGTCGGCAGGCCGATGACATCGCACGCCGCCCACAAATCGCGCAGGTAAGCACCATCGAGATCGGCGCTATCCAGCCCCATCACCTGGCGATGCTGCGCCACCCGGCCGTCGGCCCCGGCGGCAAGCGCAATGCCGCCATCGGCGGTCCGCCGCGCGTCGACAAGATAGAATTCCAGCTCGCACGCCACGACCGGCGTCAGGCCATCCGCGGCAAAGCGCTCGATGACATTGGCCAGCACGCGGCGCGGATCAAGATCACAGGGCCGGCCATCAAGCTCGTGCATGGCGAGCATGACATCGGCGGAATCGCCCCCCAGCCACGGCGACAGCGACAGCGTTCCCGGCACCGGCCAGCCCAGCCGATCGGCATCGCCATCTTCCCAGACCAGCCCGGCCTCCTCGATATCAAGACCGGTGATGTCGACGACCAGCAACGATCCGGGCAAATAGCGCCCCTGCGCAAAGGCCGCTGCAAATTCATGGGCGCGCAGCCGCTTGCCACGCGGCACGCCGGCAAGGTTGGTGTACCAGATATCGAGAAATTCGATGCCGGTATGCCGGCCCAAAAAGCCCGCAAGTTCGGCCGGATCGGCGACAGTGGCGGGGCGCTGCATCCGCCGGGGTTAGCGCGAAGCGGCCCCCGGTGGCAACGGGTTACGAAATCAGGCTTGCCGCCGGATATACTGGATGGCGCTGCCGTCCTTGACAAAACGCAAGCCCGCCCAAGTCGGGCGGCTGTCGTACCACATCTCCATATCGATATCGCCCGACAGCACGAAGCGGTTGGCTCGGATGCTGCCGGCGCCGGTGGTCGGGACCGCTTCGACGCCCTGCATCGCCACGCGCGGCCGCACCAGCTTGCCATCCTGGGTGTTGATCCACGGGCCATCAAGTTCGCGGCGGTTCCAATGCGTTGCCGGCAGGGCGTTGGCCGGCGCGATATAGCGCGGCACGCCGGTCGCCTGCACGGCAAAGCCGGCGGCTTCGCGGCGCGCCGAAACGCTGAACGCCTTGCCATTGTCATCGGTATTGCTGTCGAGCGCCACGACCTGATCCCCCGACCAGCGCTCGATGGCGGTGTGGCGATAGCGGAACAGCGTGATGAACGCCGCCTTGAACACCATCTCGACCGCGACCTTGACCACCAGATTATCGCCGCTGCGCTCAAACGTCAGCACATGGGTGCCGAATTTCTTGCCATTGCGCACGATGTCAAACGCCAGCCTGTCGCCCGCCGGCACCGGCAAGGCCGCGCGCGCCACGCCCGGCACGGCGGCCAAAATAGCCCCGCCAGCGATCAGATTGCGGCGATTGACCGGATAATCATGGCTCGACACAAAGGCGCTCCCAACTGACGCCCGCAACGCGGGCTGTTGAATGATACGCACTATCCATAGCGCAAGTTGCACTGCGGCGCACGTGGCAGTCGGTTACAAGCCGGTCAGTTTGGCGGTCAGATCCCAAAGCCGGGCGCCGCGCGCGGCATCATTGGCCTTGGCCGATAGCGGCTGGGCAAAGGCTTCGCGGCCCTCCTGTTGGCGGTTGCCCCAGCTCCAATGCACCCCTGAACGGGTAAAACGCGGGTCGGCAACC
>JBBQMB010000050.1:0-17920 GCA_038328515.1 Sphingomonadales bacterium | reverse complement strand
TGGCGCACCTCGATGTCGTTGAAGCCAAGCGCGAAGACTGGACCCGCGACCCCTTCACGCTGATCGAGGAAGATGGCTGGTTTTATGCCCGCGGTGCCGCCGATGACAAATCGCAGGCGGCAATCTGGACCGATGCGCTGGCGCGGCTGAAAGCGGCCGGCGCCAAACCCAAGCGCACCATCAAGTTGCTGCTCAGCTGCGGCGAGGAATCGGGCGCGCGCATCAACAATGTCCGCTGGTTGATCGACAAGCACCCTGACTGGATCAAGGCCGATTTCGCCCTTAACGAAGGCGGCGGCGGCGCGCTCAAACCCGATGGCACACCGCTGGCATTGAGCTTCCAGGCCGGTGAAAAAGTCAGCCAGAATTTCAAGGTCGAAGCCATCAACCCCGGCGGTCATAGCTCGGTACCGCGCCCCGATAATGCCATTTATGCGCTGTCGACCGCGATGACCCGCATCGGCGCTCATGAATTCCCGATCCGGATGAGCGAAGTGACCCGCGCCAGCTTCACAGCGCTCGGCAAAATGACCCGGGGGCCGATGGGGGAAGCGATGCTGCAACTGGTTGCCAACCCCGATGATGCCGCCGCCAATGCCATTGTCTCGAAAGACCCGCGCTTTCATTCCTTGCTGCGCACCACCTGTGTCGCCACCCAGATCGAAGGCGGCCATGCCATCAACGCCCTGCCGCAGCGCGCCTTTGCCAATATCAACTGCCGCATGTTCCCGACCGACACCCCCGCCGATGTCGGCGCGCAACTGAAAGCCGCGATCGGCGATACGCCGGTCAGCATCGTCGCGGTGCCACCCGTTAACCCGGTCAACGCGCCGCCGCCGCTCACCGGCGAAGTTTATGAAACGGCCGCCGCGCTGGCCAAACAGCATTTCCCCGGCGTGCCGATCGTCCCGTCGATGAGCACCGGCGCCACCGATGCGCGCTTCCTGATCGCCGCCGGTGTGCCGACCTATGGCGTGCCCGGCCTGTTCAGCGATGGCTCGACCAACGCCCATGGCCTTAATGAACGCATCTCGGTCAAATGGCTGCTGACCGGGCGCGATTATCTGTTCGATCTCGTCAAAGCCTATGCGGGGGTGAAATGAAGTCTTTGCTACTAGCAGCGCTGCTGCTCTCGGCCTCCGCCGCCACCGCTGAAACCCGCCCCGATCAAACGGCCTTTCGCGGCCTCTATAAAGAACTCATCGAGACCAACACCGCCTTTTCCAACGGCAGTTGCACCCAAGCCGCCGAAAAAATGGCGGCGCGGCTCAAGGCCGTCGGCTACACCGACGCCGATATCAAGCTGTTCAGCGTGCCGACCCACCCGCGCGAAGGCGGGTTGGTCGCGGTGCTGCCCGGCACCGACCCCAGAGCGCGCGCCATCCTGCTGCTCGCGCACCTCGATGTCGTTGAAGCCAAACGCGCCGATTGGACGCGCGATCCGTTCGTGATGGTCGAGGAAGACGGCTATTTCTATGGCCGCGGTGCCAGCGATGACAAGGCGCACGCCGCGATCTTCACCGATGCGATGATCCGCCTCAAAACCGGCAAAAAAGCCCGCCGCACCGTCAAACTCGCGCTTACTTGCGGCGAAGAAGGCGGCAACGGTGATGTATTCAACGGCGCTGAATGGCTGGTCAAGGAACACAAGGACTGGATCGACGCCGAATTCGCGCTGAACGAAGGCAGCGTCGGCATCCGTGACGCCGCCGGCAAACCGGTGTCGCTGGGCATGCAGGCCGGCGAAAAAATCTATCAGGACTTCCGCATCGAAGCGACCAACCCCGGCGGCCACAGCAGCCGCCCGCGCCCCGATAACGCCGTCTATGCCCTCGCTGCCGCCCTGGTCCGCATCGGCGCCTATGAGTTTCCGGTGCAATTCAGCGACACGACTCGGGGCTACTTCACCCAGACCGCAGCCTTGACCGGTGGTGAAGCGGGTGCGGCCATGCTGCGACTCGTCGCCAACCCCAATGATTCCGCCGCCAACGCCATGGTTTCGCGCGATCCGACCTATCATTCCATGCTGCGTACCACTTGCGTTGCCACCATGCTCGATGGTGGGCACGCCCCCAATGCCCTTGCGCAGCGCGCCGGTGCCAACATCAATTGCCGCATGTTCCCCGGCGATCCCATCGCAAATGTCCTTGCGCAACTCGTTGCAGCCGCTGCTGACCCTGCGATTACCATCGCGCCAACGGGTGATATCAGCCCCACACCACCGCCGCCGCCGTTGACGCCGTTGGTCTATGGCACCGCCCGCAAGCTTGCGGAAAAGCACTTCCCCGGCGTGCCGTTGCTCCCCGCCATGACCACAGGTGCCACCGACGGCCGCTTTCTCAACGCCGGCGGTATCCCGACCTATGGCGTGCCAGGGCGCTTTTCCGACCCCGATGGCAATGGCGTTCACGGCCTGAATGAACGCAAATCGGTCGCCGGGCTCTATGCAGAACGCGATTATCTGTTCGATCTGATCACCGCCTATGCCGCATCAAAGGATAGCAAATGACCCTGAAAGCCCTGCTGCTCACCGCCGCAATTGTTGCTACCCCTGCCGCAGCCGAGGCTTTGCGCCCTGATCAGCGTGCCTTTTTCGACCTCTACAAGGAGTTGGTCGAAACAGATACCACGCTTTCGGCCGGTAGTTGCACGCTTGCTGCGCAACAGATCGCCGCACGCCTGCAAGCAGCGGGCTTCAAGGACAAGGACATCACGCTGTTCGCCACCGCTGAAAACCCCAAGGAAGGTGGCCTCGTCGCCATCCTCGCCGGCAGCAACCCCAAGGCACAACCGATCCTGCTGCTCGCCCATCTCGACGTCGTCGAAGCCAAGCGCGAGGATTGGACCCGCGACCCGTTCAAACTGGTCGAGGAAAACGGCTTTTATTATGCCCGCGGCACCGCCGACGACAAGGCGCAAGCCGCCATCTGGACCGACACGCTGATCCGCTACAAGCAATCAGGAAAAGCCCCCAAGCGCACGTTGAAACTCGCGCTGACCTGTGGCGAGGAGACCACCAACGCCTTCAACGGTGCCGATTGGCTGGCCAAGAACAAACCGGCGCTGATCGCGGCCGAATATGCCCTTAACGAAGGCGGCGGCGGGCGCTTGTCACCCGAAGGCAAACCCATGGGCATGTCGGTGCAGGTCGGCGAAAAGACCGTGCAGAATTTCAAGCTGGAAGCCACCAACCCCGGCGGCCATTCGAGCGTGCCGCGCCCCGACAATGCCGTAACCGACCTTGCCGGTGCCATCGTGCGGGTCAACACCCACGAATTTCCGGTGCAATTCAACGACACCACCACCAGCTTTTTCAAAACCATGGCCAAAATCCTGCCGCCCGCGGTCGGTACTGCCCTCACCAGCCTGATCGCCAACCCGCAAGACGCCGCCGCCGGTGCCATGGTCAGCCGCGATCCGCAGTTCCATTCGATGCTCCGCACCACCTGCGTCACCACCCTGGTCAGTGCCGGCCATGCCAATAACGCCCTTGCCCAACGCGCCACCGCCAACGTCAACTGCCGGATGTTCCCCGGCACCAACCCCGAAGCGCTGCGCAGCGAACTGGCCCGCGTCATCGATAACGCCAAGGTTGCGGTGACTCTCGAGGCACCGGTGCGCCCGGTCGCGATGCCGCCGCCGATGAACCCGGCGGTAATCGGCCCGATGCAGGCGCTTGCCGCCAAATATTTCCCCGGCGTGCCCTTTGTTGCCACCATGTCGACAGGTGCCACCGATGGCATTTTCCTGTCGCCGATCGGCATCCCGACCTATGGCGCGCCCGGTTTTTATGGCGAAAGCGATGGCAATGGCGCGCATGGCCTCAACGAACGGGTGCGCATTGCATCGGTCTATCAGGGCCGCGACTATCTCGATGAACTGGTGCACACGCTTGCCGATTGATCATTACGGGGGGTAGCAAAGCCCCTGCTGGCCCCCTAACTGCACATCATGGATATCGCCCACCTCTTCACCCCTGAAGCGCTGACGGCCTTTGGCCAGGTCGTGCTCATCGATGTCGTGCTTGCTGGCGACAACGCCATCGTCGTCGGTGCGCTCGCCGCCGGCCTCCCGGCGACCCAGCGCCGCAAGGTGATCATGATCGGGATCGCCGCTGCCCTGGTGCTGCGCATCATTTTTGCGTTGATGGTGACCCAGCTTTTGCAGATTGTCGGGCTGATTCTGGCCGGTGGTTTGTTGCTGCTCTGGGTGGCATGGCGCATGTTCCGTGAACTCCGCCCCGGAACGGTGATGATCGACGGCCCCGGCGACGATGATTTCGCCGCCAGTGCCACGCCAACCCCTGCAAAAAGCTTCGCCGCCGCCGCCTGGTCGGTAGCACTCGCCGATGTGTCGATGAGCCTGGACAATGTCCTCGCCGTCGCTGGCGCCGCCCGCGAACACCCCGATATCATGGTGCTCGGACTGGTCTTGTCGGTCGCCCTGATGGGCATTGCCGCCAATATCATTGCCAAATACATCGAACGCTACCGCTGGATTGCCTATATCGGCCTCGCCGTGATCGTCTATGTCGCGGTGAAAATGATCTGGGAAGGCTGGACTGAGGTGGCGCCAGTGGTCCAGCCGCTTCTTGGCTAGGCGGCTCAGGGGATCAGCACGGTCGATCCGGTGGTGCGCCGCGCCTCAAGGTCACGGTGCGCCTGCGCTACATCCTTCAAGGCATAACGCTGATCGACATTGACCTTCAGCACGCCCGAGCCGATCAATTCGAGCACCCTGCCGCCGAATTTCTCAATCTCGGCGCGGGTCAGATAATAGTCGAACAGTGTGGGACGCGTCACGAACAACGACCCCTTGCGGGCCAATATGCTGAAATCGACCTCGCCCACCGGTCCCGAGGCATTGCCATAGCTGATGTGCAGCCCGCGCTTTTTCAAACTGTCGAGCGAGGCTTCAAACGTCGCTTTGCCAACGCCATCGAACACCACATCAACGCCGCGCCCGCCGGTCAAATCACGCACCTGCGCCGCCAACGACGCATCCTGAACAATGCCATGATCGGCGCCATGCGCACGCGCCATCGCAACCTTTTCGGGCGACCCGGCTACGGCAATGACCTTTGCACCGACATGTTTCAGCCACTGCACGAGCAAAAGACCAACGCCGCCCGCTGCGGCCTGCACCAGCGCCCAATCACCCGGCTGGACCCGGGCACAACGCTCCACCAGAAACTCAGCAGTACAACCTTTCAGCATCCCGGCCGCGGCCGCCTCGTCGCTGACGCTGTCCGGCAGTTCGACAACCCGGTCGGCCGGGATGATACGGTACGTCGCATAGGCGCCGATCGGGCCCCAACAATAGGCGACCCGCGCACCCAGCCGCAACGTCACACCGTCACCAGCAGCCTCGACTACGCCCGCAGCCTCAAGCCCGAGGCCGCTTGGGAGAACCATCGGATACAGACCGCTGCGATGATAGGTATCAATGAAATTAAGGCCGATTGCGGTCTGCCGAAGTCGCACTTCTCCAGGGCCGGGCACCCCGACCTCAACCTCGGAAAAGACCATGGCCTCCGGCCCACCAGCGGCGTCAATACGGATAGAATGCATGAAAATTTTCCTGGCTCAGATTCGACAAATGTTGCGCGGTAACATTATGATTTTACGAAATAACCAGCCAATGCTCAAGATGCCTTTTCCGTCCTTGCAAATCCCGGAACAGCCTCATTTTCTCAAAAACTCTGTTGCGCCTTTCGGCCCTTGGTTTGGTGACGGAACCGTGATCCTTGCGATTCTATCCCGGCTGACGCTAAACTTGCATAACTCTCCTGCCAAGCCGGCGTGCTAGCGTCGCAACCATGAAAAGACACCGCCATGAAGGTCAATTTCACCATCGACTGCACACCGGAGGAAGCCCGCGCCTTTTTCGGTCTGCCCGACCTGTCGTCGGTTCATCAAGTCTATCTCGACAAGTTGAAATCAACAATTACCGATGGCGTAAACCCGGCTGATTTCGAGAAGATGACGCGTGCTTGGATGCCGGGCATAACCGACGGCTTTGAACAATGGCAAAAACTGTTCATGGCCGCGATCCCGAAACCGCCACTATGAACCCAGCCGGGGGGATCCCGGTGTTGAAGGCCGATACCATTGTCGCGCTGGCTTCGGGCCCGCCACCGGCCGCCATATCGGTCATCCGCCTCTCCGGGCCAGCCGCAGTCGCCAGCCTGTCGGCGCTCACCCGAACCAGCCTGCCGCCTCCCCGTCGGATGTCGCTTCGGCAGCTTCACGACCCCAGGAGTGATGCGCCGCTCGATACGGCGCTCGTCGTCATTTTCGACGGTCCAGAGACAGCCAGCGGCGAAGACCTGGTAGAACTGCACGTGCATGGCGGCATTGCCGTTGTAACCGGCGTTTTAGCGGCACTGACGGACTTGCCTGAGGTTCGACTGGCTGAACCCGGCGAATTCAGCCGGCGCGCCTTTGCCAATGGCAGGATGGACCTTGCACAGGTCGAAGGGCTCGCCGATCTGGTCGCGGCTGAAACAAGCAGCCAACGCCTCGCTGCACTGTCACTCGCCGGCGGCGTTCTCAGCCGCGCCGCCGACGCCTGGCGGAACCGTTGTATCGATATTCTGTCCCAAGCCGAGGCCGGGCTAGATTTTGCCGAAGAAGAAGCCGATGTCGCAGAGCACATCAGTGAAACCGCCCGCGCCGAGTTGCTCGCTCTGGTCGCCGAACTCGAAATATTAATCGCTGACTCAGCGCGCAGCACGCGGTTGCGCAACGGCCTGACGATCGTAGTGACGGGCGAACCGAACGTGGGAAAATCAAGTCTTGTCAATGCTTTAACGGCGTCGGATGCCGCCATCGTCACTGCCATTCCAGGCACGACGCGCGATGCTATCGAAGTCGCCATCAATCTTGGAGGCGTCGCCGCGGTGTTAATAGACACCGCTGGGCTGCGTGACACCGTCGACCCCATCGAAGCTGAAGGCATCCGCCGGGCGCGGTTGCGTGCGGCCACAGCCGATCTTGTCATCCATCTGGTCGATAAGTGGCCTGTGGCGCCGACAACGGACGGTTTGCTCGTCGTCAACAAGATCGATCTTTTCAATCCGCCAACGCTGACCGATCCATCGGTTCAATTTATCTCGGCAGTGCGTGGGGATGGCATATCCCAACTCCGCAATTGGCTGACGCTTTGGGCAGCTCGGACGACACGGCCGGGCGAACCGCCACTGCTTGCGCACGCACGCCACCGCGCTGCCTTCGCCGATGCCGCGGCTGCGCTAACCGACGCCGCTGCAACCGACAACAATATTCTACGCGCTGAAGGCTTGCGACAGGCTGCACGCGCATTTGGCCGCATTGCCGGGCGCGTCGACGTTGATGAGGTGCTCGATCGTATTTTTTCGCGTTTCTGCATAGGCAAATAGCCCTTTAACCGTCGCCGAGCGTTCCACGTGGAACATTGCGACGCGACAGGCTATAGCAACAGATTATGATTCCCTTCGATGTTCTTGTTGTCGGCGCAGGGCATGCCGGATGCGAAGCCGCTACGGCTGCCGCACGCATGGGCGCACGTGTTGCGTTGGTAACTTTGTCAGCTGACGACCCTGGCACGCTGTCGTGCAACCCAGCTATCGGCGGCATCGGCAAAGGGCATCTGGTGTGCGAAATCGAAGCCCTTGGCGGCATAATGGGGCGTGTCGCCGACAAGGCGCGGCTGCAATCCCGCGTGCTTAATCGTTCAAAAGGGCCCGCGGTGCACGGCCCTCGGGCTCAGGTCGATCGCGCGCGCTACCGCGCCGCAACAGTGGCGGCGTTGGCCGAATTTCCGGACCTGGAGATTGTGGCTACTGCCGTTCTGGCATTGACTATCCGCAACGACAAGGTGGTTGGCGTCGAAACCGACCTCGGCCATTTACCCGCTGCTACTGTTGTTCTCACGACGGGAACGTTTCTCGGCGGGATTATCCATCACGGCGACCAGCGCGCGTCCGGCGGTCGCATTGATGCGGCCGCTTCAAGCCTTGGTGACGGACTTCGTGCGCTCGGCCTGCCGGTTGCCCGACTTAAAACGGGCACGCCGGCACGACTCGACGGGCGCAGCATCGATTGGGGGCGGTTACAGTGGCAGACGGGTGATGGCGATCTTCCTCAATTTAGCCGAACCACACCAGCATCCACGCCCTCGCTTCCCTGCGGGATAACGCGGACAACGCCAGAAACTCACCGGATAATCCGAGAAAATCTGGAAAAATCGGCGCTTTTTGGCGGGCATGTCAACTCTGTCGGGCCGCGCTATTGCCCATCAATTGAAGACAAGGTCGTGCGGTTTGGTGATCGCGACGGTCATCAAATCTTTCTGGAACCCGAGGGCTATGACGATATCACGGTCTACCCTAACGGCCTGTCAACATCTTTGCCGCTCGATGTGCAAAGGCTATTTATAGCTACAATCCCCGGACTGGAACGCGCGCGTATCATTCGGCCAGGCTATGCGATCGAGTATGATCACGTCGACCCACGCGCACTGGCGCCCTCGCTCGAATGCCATACGCTTGGCGGGCTTTTTCTTGCGGGACAGATAAACGGCACCACAGGTTATGAAGAAGCCGCCGCCCAAGGCCTGATCGCCGGGGCCAATGCAGCGGCCAAAGCATTAGGCCGCCCACCGCTCATTATTGATCGAGCTACAGGCTATATCGGGGTGATGATCGACGATTTGACCACGCATGGCGTCAGCGAGCCCTATCGTATGTTTACGTCGCGCGCCGAGTATCGGTTGCGGTTGCGTACTGACAACGCCGCCGAACGATTGACACCATTGGCGATAGAAACGGGTTTGAGTTCGAGTCTCGATCGCAATTGGTTCCTCACCGAACAGACCACTCGCGCCGAGGCGCGTTGTCTCTTGGACCGCCTGACAGCAACCCCGGCGCGGCTCGCTGCGCTCGGCCTGGAAACGCGGCAGGATGGGGTCAATCGAAGCGCGTTCGATTGGTTGCGTTTCCCGATCATGACTCGAAACGCAGCTTTATTGGTCTGGCCAGCGTTGGCTGCCATTCCCGAACCGATATTTGCTTCACTGATGGTGGACGCCGAATACGCGCGCTATCTCGAGCGACAAGATCTGGACGTAGCCAATTTCCGTCGTGACGAAAGATTGGCTATCGACCCGGCAATGAATTTTTCCGGCATTCCAGGTCTCAGTCACGAAATGGCCGATCGGCTGGCGCGAGCGCGGCCGACCACGATCGGCGCGGCAAGCCGGGTTCCTGGCATAACACCGGCTGCACTCGTTGCATTGCTGCCCTTCACGCGCAGGGCAGCGGCATGATCGATCGTGAAGGCTTTGCCGCACAGTTCGATGTTCCACGTGAAACAATGGCGCTGTTTGACCTTTATGCCAGCCTGCTTACCGACTGGCAGACTCGAATGAATCTTGTTGGCCCCAGTACATTGCCATTTGTGTGGGAGCGCCACTTTGCCGACTCAGCCCAGCTCCTGGCATTGGCCGGTGGAGGTAAATCATGGCTCGACATAGGTGCCGGCGCCGGGTTTCCAGGGTTAGTACTGGCAATTCTCGATCCCGAGGCGCGATTTACGCTCGTCGAATCGATTACGAAAAAATGCCGATTTCTCCATGATGCCGCTGAAGCGCTTGGCGTGTCGAATCGGGTAACCATAGTCAATCAGCGAATTGAAAAACTCGAACGGCAAAAATTTGATGTCATTACGGCTCGGGCCCTCGCCAATCTTGCGCAGCTTTTTGATTGGGGCTTGCCCTATGCCGGGTCTGGCACCCGATGGCTTCTCCCAAAGGGCGCCCGCGTTGCCGAGGAGATCGAGTTCGCTGTCAGGCATTTCAGCTTCGATCACAAGTTGTTACCCAGTCTGACTGACGCTAATGCGCGTGTCGTTTTGGCCAGCGGAGTTAAGCCTCGATGATTATCGCCGTTGCCAACCAGAAAGGCGGTGTTGGCAAAACCACCACAACGATAAATTTGGCCACCGGTCTTGCGGCGGCTGGAAAGAAGGTTCTGGTTGTCGATGCCGATCCGCAAGGCAATGCCTCCACGGGATTTGGGTTGGATCGCCGCACCAGACAAGCTTCAACCTATGAAGTCCTGCTCGGGCAGATCGCCGCTGAACAGGCTCTGCGCTCCACACAAGTCCCGGGCCTCGTTGTGATGCCCTCCACCCCGGCGCTATCGGGTTGCGAGATTGAATTGATCGACGTTGATCGGCGAAGCCACCGCCTCGAAGCAGCGTTGGCGTCTCTTCCTGCCTTTGATCATGTCCTGATCGATTGCCCGCCATCGCTTGGTCTGTTGACGGTCAATGCGCTTGTTGCCGCCGATGCGGTACTGGTGCCGTTACAGTGCGAATTCTTTGCACTCGAAGGCCTTAGCCAGTTGCTCGGCACCATCGAACGTGTGCGATCAAGCCTTAACGCGCGACTAGAGCTGCTCGGAATCGTGCTTACCATGGTCGATCGCCGCAACCGCTTGACCGAACATGTCGCAGCCGATGTTCGAGCTGTGATGGGGGCAAAGGTCTTTACGACCGAAATTCCCCGCAATGTGCGTTTGTCCGAGGCGCCCAGCCACGGCCTCCCAGCGTTACTTTACGACAGCCGTTGCACCGGTTCCGAGGCCTATGTTGCGCTGGCTCGCGAACTACTTTTGCGAACCACTGATCATGCTCCTGCTGGAGATATCGAATAAATGTCTGAGAAAAAAAGAGTTTCTGGCCTTGGCCGTGGACTTTCGGCACTGCTGGAAGAAGCGGCAACTCCAGTGGATGGCAATGCGCCTGGGGTTGCCCGCCTGGCCATCGCCGATATTACCGCCAATCCGCAACAGCCCCGCCGGCATTTCACCAGCGACGCGATGGACGAACTCATTGCGTCGGTCCGTGCCCATGGCGTGCTTCAACCAATACTGGTTCGCCCGATCGCTGCCGACCGGTTTGAAATTATAGCGGGTGAGCGCCGCTGGCGCGCGGCGCAAGCGGCGGGATTGCACGAAATTCCGGCAGTTATACGCGCGCTCGATGACCGCACGGCTTTTGAAATCGGACTGATCGAGAACATCCAGCGCAGCGATCTCAACGCCATAGAAGAAGCTCGGGGTTATCGACGGCTTATCGATGATTTCGGCCACACCCAGTCGGTGCTGGCCGGTATTGTCGGCAAATCACGTAGCCATGTCACCAATTTGTTGCGGCTGCTCGAACTGCCCGAGTCGGTCCAGTCGATGGTAGAGGCTGGGCAAATCACGATGGGGCATGCGCGCGCCCTCGCCAGCGCGCCCGATCCCGAAGCGCTGGCGCGGCGCGTCGTTGCTGAGGGCCTGTCGGTGCGTGCAGTCGAAGAGATCGCCGCAGGCCGCAGCCGGCAGCAGCCTCGCCACGCCCTGTCCAAGCCGAGTACCGCCGGCAACAGCCCCGATCCCAACGCCGATGCGCTGGAAATACAGCTCGCTGAAAGTCTCGGCATGCCTGTAGCGCTCGCGGTGGCTGCCGGCGGTGAAAGCGGCAGCCTGACGATTCGATTCGCCAGCCTCGATCAGCTCGATTGGCTCTGCGCCAAATTGGGCCAGGGTTAAGCCCTTCGCTACTGCCGCCGGGCGGCCGCGCGGCGCGCCAGCAGCAAAATTGCGGCATGGGCGACGATATCGCCCAAGCTTCCGCTTGCCTTGATATCGCGTTCCGCGCGGAGCAGATCCGCCAATGCCCGCACCACCATCAAGGTCGACCACAGGCCGAGCTCCCCCGCCACAGCGTCCTTTTCCTTCCAGAAGATCGGCGGCCGGGCGCTGTCAACCGCAGTTTGCGGGCTTGCACCGCCATCGACAACGGCACGCAGGGTCAAGAGCAGCGCGAAGCGACGTTCCACCGCGCGCAACGCCGGAATGCCCATGCCCGCCGGCAATCGCCCGAGCAGATCCACGACCTGTGCCGGGCGACCGCTGGCGACCGCCGCACCTAATGCGAACTGGTCGGCATCGCCAACGCCAACGCCGATTGCTTCGACATCGCTTCGTTCAAGTGGCTTTGGCCGATCGACGCCACTGTCCAGATAAAGGCTGAGTTTTTCGAGTTCACGGCGGATAAGCGTGCGATCACCGCCCGCAGCCTCGAACAACGCCGTCGCCGCCTCCCGACTGGCGCGCAATCCCAATGGCGTGCCAATTTCGGTAGCAAGTCGCAGCGCATCGCGCAGCGCCGGCTCATAGCTTTGCAGAATGGCAGCGCCCAGTGACTTTTCCGCCAGGGCAACCAGCTTGGAGCCTTTTTTAAACGCACCGCCAACCGCCACCACCGGGTTGCCGGGCGGCGCATCGAGCAGTTGTGCAACAGCGGCAAGGCAATCTTCATCGAGACCATCAACCCGAACGAGCGTGCGATCGCCGAACATGGACACAGCCCCGGCGGCGCCAACGAGCGCTTGGGGATCCTTGGCAAGGGTTCCGCCGGAGATCGCGTCGACCGCCATCGGGTTGGCCGCGTCGGCGAACTGGCGGGCGATCTGATCGGCATGGTCACGCGACGCGGCAACGTCGGGACCATAAAGCATCACCAGCCGGACATCATCGGGCCAGTGCCGGTAGAACGTCTGAATGCGGGTGGCGTCGACCTTCACCGGCGGGCGTCAGGGCGTGGGCAGCGCGTTGCGACCCAGAACGGCCAGTTTTGCAGTAATCTGGCTGGCCACATCGCTCGCCAATCGTTCGAGTGCGCTCGTTTCGGCGGCAACCACGGCATAGTTGGAACTGACGCGATCTATACCGACATCTGATCCGGCCGTGGCATCGAGCAACACGGCATTGCTGGCAATATCAACCAGCCGGTAGCGCGCGCGAAGGGTGCGGCGTTCGCGGGCAGCCGAATTGTCGCCGCGAACGCCAAAGGCGACGATCTGATCATCAAGGGCGATTTCAAGGCGATAGCGCGGGTTCGCCGATGCGACCCCAAACCGGTCGAGCAACGCCTGACGGACGAGAAACCCCTGTCGGTCGGGAATTGGCGAGATTTCGGTAGCCGCGAGCAACGCCGATGCCGGGCTGGCGCTGCCACCGGAATAAACCGGCGCAAGATTGCAGGCGGCAAGCATCAGAGCGAGCCCGAGCGCCAGCGCCCGCACCGGATTCACCCGGTTGCAGCCTGTCGCGTTTGGGGCGCGCTCAGGCAACAAGATTGACCAGCCGGTCGGGGACGATGATGACCTTTTTGGGCGTTCGGCCTTCCAGTGCGCGCATGATTTTTTCACGTGTCAGCACCAGACTTTCGAGCACGGCCTTGTCGATACCCTTTGCAACCTCGAAGCTGTCCTTGAGTTTGCCGTTGATCTGAATGGCGATGGTCACGCTATCGTCAACAAGCAGGGCAGCATCGGCCACCGGCCAGCCGGCATCGACGATCATGCCGGGCTGGCCCAGCAACGCCCAGGCTTCCTCGGCAAGATGCGGCACCATGGGTGACACCAACCGCAGCAGTGTCAAAACAGCGTCGGCCCGGGTCGCGCTGCCGGGGGCGCGTTCGATGGCCGTCACAATTTCGTAGAGCCGGGCGACCGCCTTGTTGAACTGCAACTTGTCGATGTCGGCGGTAATCGCGGCGATGGTGCGCGCCAGCGCCCGCGCCAGTTTCTCGTCAACGCTATCGACCGGCGCCGCGACGGCAGCATCTTCGGCGATGCGCCAGACGCGCTGGACAAAGCGCCAGGCGCCATCGATACCGCTTTCGGACCAGGCAAGATCACGCTCCGGCGGCGAATCGGACAACATGAACCAGCGCACCGCATCGGCACCATATGTGCCGAGGATCGTGTCGGGATCGACGACATTCTTTTTCGATTTCGACATCTTGATGACCCGGCCGACGTCCACCGCCGCGCCGTCAGCCTTCAGCGTCGCGCCATGGCCGGTACGATCAACCTCATCGGGCGCAAAATAGCGGGCGCCAACGCCTTCGCCCTGGTCGCGCGAATAGGTTTCATGGGTAACCATGCCTTGCGTGAACAACCCGGCAAAGGGTTCGGTGACCGAAAGTCGGCCGATATGGTTGAGCGCGCGCATCCAGAAGCGCGCATATAGCAGGTGGAGAATCGCATGCTCCACGCCGCCGATATACTGGCCGACCGGCAACCATTGTTCGGCGATGGCGCGATCAAAGGGCTGGTCGCTCGGCGCGCTGGCAAAACGGATGAAATACCAGGACGAATCGACAAACGTATCGAGCGTGTCGGTCTCGCGCCGCGCTGCCTTGCCGCATGCCGGGCAATCGACATGCTTCCACGTCGGATGGCGGTCGAGCGGATTACCGGGAAGATCGAAGCTGACATCCTCGGGCAGAATGACGGGCAATTGCGCCTTGGGCACCGGCACCGCGCCACAATCATCACAATGGATGATCGGGATCGGCGTGCCCCAATAGCGCTGGCGCGATACGCCCCAATCACGCAGGCGCCAGACGGTGGTGCCCTGCCCCCAGCCTTCGGCCTCGGCACGGGCGATTACGGCGGCCTTGGCATCGGTGACGCTCATCCCGTCGAGGAACCGCGAATGCACCAATCGCCCTGGGCCCGTATAGGCCTCGTTCTGAATGGGAGCGTCGGCCTCGCCTTCCGGCGCGACAACACGCGTTACCGGCAGTTGATATTTGCGCGCAAAATCAAGGTCGCGCTGATCGTGCGCCGGGCAGCCGAAGATGGCGCCAGTGCCATAGTCCATCAAGACGAAATTGGCGACGAACACCGGCAGTTTGAGCGATGGATCGAGCGGATGGCTCACCGACAGGCCGGTATCGAAGCCCTTTTTCTCCTGGCCTTCGATATCGGCGGTGGCGGTGCCCCCCGCTCGGCATTCGGCAATGAACGCCGCCAGCCCGGGGTTGTTTTCCGCCAGCCCGGTGCTGATCGGATGGTCGGGCGCGAGCGCTGCAAAACTGGCGCCGAACAAGGTATCGGGGCGGGTGGTGAACACATCGAAGCGCGTGTCGGCGCCATCGACCTGAAAGGTAAAGCGCATACCTTGCGATTTGCCGATCCAGTTTTCCTGCATCAGCCGAACTTTTTCGGGCCAATTATCGAGGGTCTTCAGCCCATCGAGCAGATCATCGGCAAACTGGGTGATCTTGAGGAACCATTGGTTGAGGCGGCGACGTTCGACCACGGCCCCCGACCGCCAGCCACGACCATCGATGACCTGTTCATTGGAGAGCACCGTCATGTCGACAGGGTCCCAATTGACCGCCGATTCCTTGCGATAGACAAGGCCGGCGGCGAGCAGGTCGAGGAAAAGCGCCTGTTCCTGCCCGTAATAGTCCGGTTCGCAGGTGGCGAGTTCGCGGCTCCAGTCGAGTGCAAAACCAAGCCGTTTCAATTGCGCGCGCATCGCTGCAATATTGTCTCGGGTCCAGCCGCCTGGATGAATCCCGCGTTCCATCGCCGCATTTTCAGCCGGCATGCCAAAGGCATCCCAGCCCATCGGATGCAGCACTTCAAAACCCTGGGCGCGGCGGGTGCGGGCGATGACATCGCCCATGGTATAGTTGCGGACATGGCCGATATGGATGCGCCCCGACGGATAGGGGAACATCTCCAGCACATAGGCCTTGGGCCGCGGCGACGCATCATCCGCAGCAAAGCTGTTGGCGTCGTCCCACGCTTTTTGCCAGCGCGCTTCAGCGCTTTTGTGATCGAACTTTGTCGCCATGGTGGCCGGATCAGCCCGAATATTGCGCGCGGCGCAGGTCGCGGGCGCGGCTGAGTATGGTTTCTTCCAGTTTTTGCACCGTGCCGGCACGCACCGGTGCATCAATCCAGCCGCTGCCGGCCAGCGACTGGCGGATGGCGGTGACCTTCAACGCATCCGAGCGCAATTCGGTATCGAGGATCGTGATCGTCACCTTGACCCGTTCATTGGGCGCCTGGGCGGTGGCATACCAATCGGTAATGATCACCCCGCCGTTGGAATCGACCTGGGCGATCGGCATGAAGCCGATGGTATCGAGGGCGGCCCGCCACAGATAGGCGTTGACGCCGATCGTCGTAACCCGTGCCGCGGCGACATTGCCGACGGCAACCTTTGGCTTCTTGCCCCCACAAGCGGCAAGCGGCGCGGTTAACGCCAGAAACCCGAGGACAATTGCGACGCGACGCACAGGCGACCCTTCCAGAAACATGTTGGGGCCTTATAGGCGCGACCGAACCATTGCGCCAAGCATAAGCTGTACCCTCGCCAACTGTGCGCGCCAAAGCACAGTTGACTGAAATAATTCCGCAGCTTGCCGTCACTATCACAGTTAAAGGCTGGGCGCAGCGAGGACGCGCTGATAGGAAAACCTATGGACAAGCGACACGATTCGCGCGGGCATCGCCGTGCATCGACCAGCCCCGGCGCCAGCAATGGCCAGTCGGGCGGAAATGTGCGCGCCAGCCTGTTGAATTTCCTCGCCATTTTTGGCGCACTGGCGCTGGCCGCCACGCCGGCGCTGGCGGCAAAGAGCGATTCGCGTAGTGCGGCAAAGCCCGCCAAGCAGAAGTTCAGCCTGGAAACGCCACTGACGCCTTTCCAGCCATCGATCAGCGATTCGGCAAAATTCAGCTTTACAGCTTCGGGCAATGGTCCAGCGACGTCGCGGTTGCAGACCATGGAGCGCGCCTTTCGGTTTACGCCATCGGGCCAGAGCGACAATCGCAAAGCGCTCTCGATTGGCGTCAGCACGCGCATGATGACAGCAGCGGCTGATCGTTCGCGCGCTGCCCCGGCGGCCGAAGCGCTCGCGGCATTGCCGGCATCATATAATGTCGATCTTTCAGTCGGTTGGAAGGGCTTTGCCGTGAACACCGGCTTTGGCCATGTCGAGCCGGGCGCCACTGCTTTGCTGGCCGGTGCGCGCGATTCGGTTGACCTGGGATTGAGCTATCGCGGCTCGAACTGGCGGACCAGCCTGCAAGGCACGGCAGAAAAGGGTTCGCTGCTGGCTTTTGCGCCGCTCGAACGGCGCTATTCGGTGGAACTTGGCGGGGCTTATGCAATTGCGCCGCGCGTCTCGGTGAATGGCGGCGTGCGCTACAAGCTGGCGCCGTTGTCGCCGTCGCTGCTTGATCCGAATCGCGATGATCAGGCGGTTTATCTCGGCACAAACGTCGCTTTCTGATCAATACGATGATGCATGGTGCCGCCGGCGCGCGGCTGGCGGAAATTCGTGACACGATCACTCGGGCAGCCGGCATTGCCGGCCGCGATGCCGGGTCGATCGAACTGATCGCGGTCAGCAAGACCTTCGATGTTGCGGCTATCGCCCCGCTGATCGCGGCTGGTCAGCGCAGCTTTGGCGAAAATCGCGTTGCCGAAGCGCAGGAAAAATGGCCGGCGCTGCTCGCCGACACGCCTGGGCTGCGGCTGCATCTGATCGGGCAGTTGCAATCGAACAAGGCCGCAGAGGCCGTGGCGCTGTTCGATGTCATCCATGGTGTCGACCGGCCCTCGCTCGTGGCGGCGCTCGGCAAGGCGATGACGGCCGCAAACAAATGGCCCGAGTGTTTCTTGCAGGTGAATATTGGTGCCGAGCCGCAAAAGGGCGGCTGCGCGATTGCCGACACACCCGCCCTGCTCACTGCCGCACGTGCCGCAGGGTTGCGCGTCGTCGGCCTGATGTGCGTGCCACCTGCCGGTATCGAAGCTGCGCCATTCTTTGCACTTTTGCAGAAACTGGCGCGCCAGCTAGACCTGCCGCAGCTCAGCATGGGCATGTCGGCGGATTATGAGACAGCGGTGCTGTTGGGCGCTACCCAGGTGCGGGTGGGCAGCGCCTTGTTCGGTTCGCGCTAAAAACGCGGCAACAAACCGACGATCGCGCCAAGCGCCCCGCGCCTATCGAGCGCCTTTTTCAGCCCGGCACCGGTACCGCCGCCAGCGTTGTGCTCAATGGAATCGATGTGG
>JBBQMB010000049.1:0-18098 GCA_038328515.1 Sphingomonadales bacterium | reverse complement strand
AGGAAATTGCAGGTGAAATGGCCGGTGCTGCCATCGCTTTGCGCCGTGGTTAACGTCCAGCGCGCGGTGGCCGAATCCCAATCGGCGGCCTTGACCTTGTGGCCGAAGTGGATGTGTTTTTGCACATCATTTTCGCGGGCGGTCTCGACGATATATTTGCGGATGCTCGGGCCATCGGCGATGGCCTTGGCTTCTTCCCAGGGTTTGAAGTTATAGCCCAGCGTGTACATGTCGCTGTCGGACCGGATGCCGGGGTAGCGGAACAGATCCCAGGTGCCGCCGATGGCGTCGCGGCCTTCGAGAATGGCAAAGCTGTGGCCCGGGGCATCGGTTTTGAGATGCACCGCAGCGCCGACACCCGACAGGCCGGCACCGACGATGATGACGTCAAAATGATCCTGGCTCATTGATTATCGGCTCCCCACTGGTTGACGCGAACGTTAACCGCAGCCGCAGGTAAGCGCAAGCAGGCAACCTTATCGGCTTTGGCGTGTTTGAATCATTGTGACCATAAAAGGAAGCTTGCGATGACAACACCCGAAACCCTGACGGCCAAATTTTGGGCCGCGCTGCACGATGACCGATCAATCATGATCGGCCTTGTCGGTGTCGATGATGGCCATACACGGCCCATGACAGCGATAACCGAAGCCGAACACGGCCCGATCTGGCTGTTCACGACGAGGGATGCGACGCTGGTTACCCAAATGAGCAGCGATACTCGCGCGATCGCCAGCTTTGTCAGCAAGGGCCATGATTTGTTCGCGTCGGTCCATGGCCGGTTGGTGATGTCCAACGACGCGGCGATCATCGACCGCTTGTGGAACCCGGCGATTGCGGCATGGTATGATGGCGGCAAGGCCGATCCCAATCTGGCACTGGTGCGCTTCGACGCTGAAAATGCCGAAATCTGGCTGAATGAAAACAGCTTTCTGGATGGGGTCAAGCTGCTGTTCGGGGGAGATCCCAAGCGTGATGCCGAAAAGCTGGTGGCGACGGTAACGCTGTAACGATGCAAAAAAAAGGCCGCTCCGGATTTAACCCGGGGCGGCCTTTTCGCAACCAGCAGCGTGTTAGCGCCGGGGCATGCCCGGCATTTGTGGCGGCGGCCGGCGATCACGATCGCGCCGCGGTAGCTGCGCCTGATACGCCACCAGGCAGTGTTCGGTGCAATATGGAAAGCCTGCCTGCGAAGCCTTGCCGCAGAAATGAAAATCGGCGTCGCCCGGGTGGCCGATCGGCCATTTGCAGATCTTTTCATTGAGATCGAGCAGGCTGGTCTTGGCGGCCTTGCCGCTGCGCGTCGGCTTTTTGGCAATCGGGCGCGCCGCTACCGGGATTGGTGCTGGCGTTGCCACGGGTGTCGGGGCTGATGTCGCCGCAGCGGCAACCGGCGCCGCCGGAGCGGCCTCGGCGCCCTCGGCGACCTTGACCGGCGACGGGCGCGATTCAAGGCCAAGGCGGTGGGCCTTGCCGATGACGGCGTTGCGGGTGACACCTTCGCCAAGCTGTTCGGCGATCTGGCTGGCGGTCATCCCGCCTTCCCAGCCGGCTTTCAACTGTGCGATGCGTTCGTCGGTCCAGGCCATCTATTTCGTTCCTTTTGCCGAACCGGGTTGCAGCCGGAGGCGTAGCGGCGGTAAAGCCATAGCATGTCGTCACCTGCAAATCCCGAAAACCGCCACCCCGAACCGGGTGTAGTGGTGATATCATCGGTCAATTGGCAGGGGTTGAAGACCCTGTATCTGAAGGAAGTCCGCCGCTTTTTCAAGGTGCAGTTGCAGACCGTTTGGGCGCCGGCGATTACCACGCTGATGTTCCTCGTTATTTTTGCGCTGGCGCTGGGCCGCAGCCGGACTTTGGTGCTGGGTGTGCCCTATGCCGATTTCCTGGGGCCGGGGCTGATCGTGATGGGCATGATCCAGAATGCCTTTGCCAATTCATCTTCTTCGATCCTGGTGGCCAAGATCCAGGGGTCGATCATCGATATCCTGATGCCGCCGCTTTCGGCGGGTGAACTGGTAGTGGCTTATGTCGCCGGCGCGCTGACCCGCGCGTGGCTGGTCGGCATTGCGGTGTGGACGGTGATGGCGATCGCGCCCGGCGTCGACGTGCCGATCGCCGATCCGCTGCTGGTGGTGTATTTCGGTACCATGGGGGCTATCATGCTGTCGCTGCTCGGCATTATTACCGGAGTCTGGGCCGACAAATTTGATCATGCTGCCGCTGTCACCAACTTTGTCATCCAACCGTTGACGCTGCTTTCGGGCACTTTTTATGCGATCGATAGGGTGAATCCGACGATGGCACTCATCAGCCATGCCAACCCGTTTTTTTACATCATCGATGGCTTCCGGTCGGGCTTCATTGGCGTGTCGGACGGGTTGCTTTGGCAAGGTGGGGTCATTCTGGCGGTGGTCAATGTCGGGCTTTGGGCGGTGTGCTATCGCGTTATCCGTTCCGGGTGGCGGCTAAAGGCCTGACGGCGCCTGCGGCCAAAGACCTGACGGCACCTGCGGCCAAAGACCTGACGGCGCCTGCGTCATTAGGCTGATGGCACTGGCGTCGCGCGTAGGCCAATGCCATTGAGACATTGAATTTCATGGCAGCGCCGCGATGGTATCGCGGCAGAGCGATTTGATTGCAACGCGCCGGGGGTTTTGGCGCGCTGCGGCGTAAGGGATTAGATTGTTCGTATGAAGTCGGCTTCCCTCCTCCGCGTGATCGCGGTCAGCACACTGGCACTGGCTTTTGCGGCCTGTGGTGGCGCGCCGAATGATGCCAAGAAAAAACGCCCGCCGATGGTGGTGGGGGCGACCGCCGCCGCTTCGGCCGATTTCGCACCGCGCCTGGTTGCGCTGGGTACCGTGACGCCGTTGCAGACGGTCGCAGTGCGGCCGCGCAGCGATGGCCAGATTACAGCAATCCTGTTTCGCGAGGGTGACAATGTCCGTTCGGGGCAGGCGCTGTTCCAGCTCGATGACCGGGCAGCCCGGGCGCAACTGGCACAGGCACGGGCCGGCCTTGCCAGCGCGCGTGCCACGGCCGCTCAAGCTCGCGGTGATTTTGTCCGCGCAGAACAGCTTGTTGCCAAGGGTTTCATCTCCAATGCCGTGCTCGATCAGCGCAGGGCGCTCGCTGGCAGCGCCGATGCAGGGATCGCCGGCGCTTCTGCACAGGTCGCCAGCGCCGAAACGTTGCTCAGCTATCTGACCATTCGAGCGCCGGTATCGGGTCGAACGGGTGAGCTGGGTTTTCGGGTTGGCGCTACGGTGCGGCCGGGTGATGTCGAACCGCTGATAACCGTCAACCAGTTGTCGCCGATCGCGGTGCGTTTTCTGGTGCCTGCAGCCGATGTCCAGCAGGTGCGCGCCGCGATGGCGGCTGGCACACTCACGGTCACGGCGCGGACTCAGGGCGAACTGTCGGGTGATACGCCGCCGCTCGCCACCGGGCGGCTGGCGTTTCTGGATAATAATGTCGATCCCGGCAACGGCGGCGTGGCGGCCAAGGCGGAATTCCGCAATGGCGGCGACGTGTTGTGGCCGGGCGCCATCATCAATGTTATTTTGCCACTCGGCCAGGCGGCGGCGCGCATCATGCTGCCTGAAGCGGCTGTGCAGACCGGGCGCGATGCTCCCTTTGTGTGGGCAATAGGCAAGGACGGCAAGATCGCAATGCGCGATGTCAGCATTGCCGGGCGTGCCGATGGCAAGGTCTATTTGGCCAGCGGCGTTACCGCGGGCGAGCGCATCGTAACTGACGCGCTGACGAAATTGAAGCCGGGTGACACGGTTCGCACGCGCGATGGCGGCCCCGGCAATCCGCCGCGCGATGCGCAGGCAAACGCCGTTGCCACTGCGATTGGTGGCTGATGGGTTTTGTCCGTCTTGCCGTCGAGCGGCCGGTTGCAACCGTGCTGCTCAGCCTGGCGATCATTTTTGCCGGTATCTTCGGTTATCGGTTGCTGCCGGTATCGGCGTTGCCCGAGGTCGACCTGCCGACAATTCAGGTTGAAGCGCGGTTGCCCGGCGCCAACCCGGCGACCATGGCATCATCGGTTGCCACACCGATCGAGCGGCAATTGGCGACTATCTCGGGGATCGACCAGATAACCTCGTCGTCATCGACAGGGTCGACCAACATAACCATTCAGTTTGCGCTTGGCCGCAATATCGATGCTGCTGCCCTTGATGTCCAATCGGCGCTCTCGGCCGTCGCGCGTCGCCTGCCGACGGAAATGCCGGCGCCACCGACCTTCAAAAAGGTCAACCCTGCCGATCAGGCGGTGTTGATCTTGTCGGTTCGCGATCAGACCCGACCGGCCAATGCGTTGCAGACCATTGTCGATACGCTGATCATCCCGCGTATTTCCACGATGTCGGGCGTCGGCGAGGTGCAGACCTATGGCAGCCGGCGCTATGCCATCCGCATCCAGTTCGATCCGGCGGCATTATCGGTCCGCAACCTGACGCCCGACGATATCCGTAGCGCGGTTGTAGCGGCCAACAGCAATGTTGCGGTTGGCGCCATCACCGGCGGCGACCGCAGCTACATTCTTGATGCCAGCGGCAATCTGGAAAAGCCCGAGGATTTCGAAAAGATCATCGTCGCGACAAGGAACGGCCTGCCGGTGCGGCTGGGTGATCTGGCGACCGTCATCAGCAGTTACGAACAATTGCGGGGTGGCGCCAGACTGAACGGCGAACCGAGCCTGACGGTTGCCATAACGCGGCAGCCTGGCGCCAATGTCGTCAAGCTGGTTGATGATGTCCGCGCCGCCTTGCCAGCGATACGCGCCTCGATCCCGCCATCGGTCAGCGTTATCCCGGTTGTGGACCGGTCGGAATCGGTGCGGCATTCGGTGGCCGATGCGCAATATACGCTGGTGGGCACGGCGATCCTCGTGATCCTGGTCATCTATCTGGTGTTGGGTGACTGGCGCGCCACGATCATTCCCGCCGTCGTGTTGCCGCTGGCAGCGGTTGGCACCTTTGCCGGCATGTATTTCTTTGGTTTCAACCTCGACAATCTATCGCTGCTGGCGCTGACACTGGCGACTGGTTTTGTCGTTGATGACGCCATTGTGGTGCTTGAAAACATCGTCCGCCACATCGAGGACGGCGAGGCACCGCGGCCGGCCGCGATCCACGGCGCCAATGAAATTGCCTTCACCGTATTGTCCATCTCGGTATCGCTGGTGGCGGTGTTCATCCCGCTGTTGTTCATGGGCGGCGTGATTGGACGGCTGTTTTTCGAATTCGCTGTCACGATGACGATCGCTATTGGCATTTCCGCGATTTTGTCGCTGACGCTGATCCCGATGATCGCGGCGCGGGTGCTCAAGGCTGGGCACCAGGGCGACAGCAGCGGGGTTGCGCGTGTCTCCACCCGAGCCTTTGGTCGGTTGCAGGCGACGTATTTGCGCGGCGTTGATTCAACGCTGCGCCATCGCAAACTGGTCGGCGCGCTTACTGTTGTGTCGATCGGCGTCGCAGTCTGGGGCTTCACCGTGGTGCCCAAGGGATTTTTCCCGACCGAAGATACCGGTGCTATTTTTATCGGCACCGAAGCGGCGCCGGATATCGGCTATGAACAAATGGTCGCCAAACAGGCATTGGTGGCCAAGATCGTCCTTGCCGATCCGGCGGTGGCACGGGTCAACAGCTTTGTCGGGGCCGGGGGCGGCAACACCGGCCGGATGTTTGCTCCGCTCAAGCCCAAGGCCGAACGCGATCCGGCCGAAGTCGTGCAAGCGCGGTTGCGCAAGAAATTGTCGGGCATTCCCGGAATTTCAGCGTTTCCTAACATACCGCAAAACCTGCAACTTGGCGGGCGCCAATCGACGAGCAATTTTCAATATACGCTGTCGTCGGTAGATCAGGAGGCGCTTTACGCCTTCGCGCCGCAACTGGAAGCGAAATTGCGCGCGACGCCGGGGTTTGAGGATGTGTCATCGGATTATCAACGCGGGGCCCGCGAAGCGATGGTCGAGGTCGATCGCGATGCTGCCAGCCGGCTGGGCGTACCGGTCTCTGCCGTTCGTCAGGCGCTTTACTCGGCCTATGGCAACCAGCAGATTTCGACCGTCTACACCGATGTCGACAGCTATCAGGTGATCATGGAGATCGCGGCCTCGGAGCAGTTGACGCCGGATGGCATCGGCCGGTTGATGGTGCGCAGCAACAGCACGGCGGGCGAGCCGGGGACTTTGGTGCCGCTGTCGGCGGTCACCCGCGTGGTGATACAGGGTGCGCCTTCGGTTATTGCCCACCAGAGCCAGCTTCCGGCGGTAACAATCTCGTTCAACCTGTCGAACGGGCTGGCACTGTCCCAGGCCAAACCGATCATCGAAGCCGCCGAAGCCGAACTTGGCCAGCCGGCGACGATTTCCGGGGCGTTTGGTGGTAACGCCCAGCAGTTCGAAGCATCGACGAAAACCATGCCACTGCTGTTTATTGCGGCGATCATCGTCATCTACATCGTCCTGGGCGTGCTTTACGAAAGCTTTGCGCATCCGATCACGATTTTATCAGGGCTGCCGGCGGCAGGGATCGGTGCAGTTGCCTTCCTATGGCTGTTCAACAAACCGCTCGATGTTATTGGCATCATTGGCGTCGTTCTGCTCATTGGCATTGTGAAGAAGAATGCCATCATGATGATCGATTTCGCGCTCGCGGGCCAACGCGCGCATGGCTGGACGCCGGTTCATGCCATTCGCGAAGCGGCTTCAAAACGCTTTCGCCCGATCATGATGACGACGTTTGCGGCAATGGCTGCGGCCGCACCGCTGGCGCTTGGCCTTGGCGCCGGTGCCGAACTGCGTCAGCCGCTGGGCATCGCCGTTCTGGGCGGGCTTGTTGTCAGCCAGGTGCTGACGTTGTTCATCACGCCCGTCGTTTATCTTGGTATCGAAGGCATCAACGCCCGGCTGCGCGCGCGGCGTGGTGGAGCGGAAGTTCGCGACATGCCCCAGGGCGAAGCGACGGGACGCGTGGCAGCCGAATAGGCGTGCAGGGGCGTTGGTGACGGGCCGGCGGGCTACGGGACCGCAATGCCAAGAAAACGCCTTCAGGCAAAACTTGGTGACCCGCGTCTTGTGTAAGAACATCGGTAATCGCCCATGGCGACCGCTATTCCTGCTTCGTCAGCACCCGCTCTACCGCCGTCCACAATGCCGCCAGCGCGCGTGCCGCCGGGGTGGCCGCTGCACTGGCCAAAACGGGCGCGCGCGTGGCGGCCATCGCTTCGATGGCGGCAGCATAGGGAATACACAGGCGCTCTGGATGCGCTGCAATCGTGTCACGGTGCAGTGTCTTGCGCCGGTCAACCATCGTGAAGACCGGCAGCAGAGTCGGCGCCGTGCCTTTGTGGTGCCTCGCGAGATGTTCGAGCAACTGGTCATAGGCGCGTTCGGACAAAGGTGAGGGCAGCATCGGCACGACGAGCAGATCCACGGCGCGAAATATCTGGGTTGCGAGTTCGGTAAGCCCGGGCGGACAATCGAGGATGACTCGATCATAATCCTTGTCGAGAGATTTTATCAGTTTTCTCAAGCGCTTGGACTTTTCGTCATCGGCGAGCTGTTTTTCAAGATGGCGCAATGATTTATCGGCCGCGAGTACATCGAGGCCGGCAAAGTCCGACGCCTGGATAAGGGGGGCGAGTTCTGCCTCGGCAATCCCCTTGCGGGCGCTGCGATCCTCGAGTGGTGCAAGGCGCAGCGTGTACGTCGCGGCGCCTTGCGTATCGAGATCCCACAGCAAGGTTCGGCGTGCCGATAGCGTCGCGGCGGCATGGGCGAGATTGACCGCCAGAGCCGATTTACCGACCCCGCCTTTTACGCTGAAAACGGCCAGACTGCGCATTGGTCAGGCGGAAAGGGCGTAGCGCAGGCGATCACGAATGGTGCGCAGCAATACGCGGTCAATGCCCGGCGGTACGGTGGCGGCAAGCGCGGGGGCAGCTTCGGGCGCGGTGGCATCGTCTCCCGCCGTGGATTTGCGGACCTTGCGCGGCGGTTCGGCGGCGCCTTCCATCAACAGCTTGGCACCGCGGATGGTCAGCCCTTGATCATGCAGCATCGACCGGATGGTTGCTAGCAACGCCATGTCGGCCGGGCGATAGTAGCGCCGGTTGCCACCGCGCTTGAGTGGCTGCAATTGCGGGAAGCGCGTTTCCCAGAAACGCAAGACATGCTGCGGCACACCGATGGCATCGGCAGCTTCGCTTATGGTGCGAAAAGCATGATCAGACTTTTCCATGGAAATTTTGTGCTTCAGGGTTTGGCGTTGATGGCTTCGCGCAGCAATTGGCTGGGGCGGAAGGTCAGCACGGTCCGCGGCTCGATCGGTACTTCCACCCCGGTTTTGGGGTTGCGCCCGATGCGCAAACCCTTCTTGCGCAGCATGAAGCTGCCGAACGACGAAATCTTGACATTATCCCCGGCGAGCAGGGCGTTGCTGATCCGATCCAGCACGGCTTCAACCAACGCCGCCGATTCGGTGCGTGACAGGCCGATTTCGCTGTGAACCGCGTCCGACAATTCGGCGCGGGTCAGGCTGCCCGCAGGAAGTGAAACCATTTGTGTCGATGTCATGCGATCGTTCCCCCCATCCCGGGATTATTAGGCTGTCACCTTAGCGCGCTATTAATTGTTCTTCAACGCTATTGTTACCACCGGACCGCAGCGGCTCCCCAGGTAAAGCCACCACCCATCGCTTCCAATAACAGCAAATCCCCCGCTTTGATACGGCCGTCACGCACGGCGGTATCCAGTGCCAGCGGCACCGACGCCGCCGATGTGTTGGCGTGCGAGGTCACCGTCACGATGATGCGATCCATGGGCAGGCCGAGCTTGCGCGCCGTGCCTTCGAGTATCCGCAGATTGGCCTGGTGCGGGATCACCCAGGCCACATCAGCCGCGCCGAGTCCGGCGGCGGCGAGCGTTTCGGTCATGACATTGGCGAGGTTGGTGACGGCGTGACGAAACACTTCGCGGCCTTTCATGCGCAACTTGCCCGTAGTGCCGGTCGATCCCGGGCCGCCATCGACATATAGCAGATCGTTGTAGCGACCATCGCTGTGCAGGCGGTGCGCAAGAATGCCATGGTCGGCGGCGGTGCCGGTGCCGGGCTCGGCGCGCAACACGACAGCGCCGGCGCCATCGCCGAACAGCACACAGGTCGTGCGATCATCCCAATCGAGCAGCCGTGAAAAGGTTTCGGCCCCGATGACCAGTGCTGTCCGGTGTGCCCCTGACGTCAGCAGCGCATCGGCAACCGAAAGGGCATAAAGAAACCCCGAACAAACCGCAGCGATATCAAAGGCGACGCCATGGGTCATCCCGAGTTTGTGCTGGATAACGGTGGCACAGGCCGGGAAGGTCTGGTCAGGTGTTGCCGTGGCAACGATGATGAGATCGATGTCGGCAGCCGTCAGCCCGGCACTGTCAAGCGCGCGCTGCGCCGCCGCCGTGCCAAGATCTGAGGTGAATTCGCCATCGGCAGCGATATGGCGCTGGCGGATACCAGTGCGCTCGATGATCCATTCGTCACTGGTATCGACGCTGGCGGCGAGTTCGGCATTGGAGAGCACACGCGCTGGCAGATAGCTGCCTGTGCCGATGATGCGGGCGCGGATCATGCGGCGGGCGCTGCCGGCACATCAGCCCGGTGTGCCTGGAAATTGGCCAGATCAGCGGCAATGCGCTCACCGACATTGCCCACGATCAGGTCATGCGCGACCCCGATGGCATTGGCGATGCCGCGGACATCGGCCGAACCATGGCTTTTTACGATCAGACCGTTGAGACCAAGGAACACCGCGCCATTATGCGCATTGGGATCGAGATGGACCGCCAGGGCGCGCAATGCGCCGCGTGACAATAAATAGCCAAGCTGGGTCAACCACGTTGAACGAAAGGCGTTGGCGAGCAGGCCGGTGACCAGCTTGGCGGTGCCTTCGACGGTCTTGAGGGCGATGTTGCCCGAAAACCCATCGGTAACGATGACATCGACATTGCCCTGGCCGATCTTGTCACCTTCGACAAAGCCTTCGAAGCGCATCGGCAATTGCGCCGTGCGCAGCAACGCTGCGGCATCGCGCAATTCGTCGGTGCCTTTCAACTCTTCCACGCCGATGTTGAGCAAGGCGACGCGCGGGTTTTCCAGCCCGAGCACGGTGCGGGCGAACACCGCGCCCATGACGGCAAATTGAACAAGGTTTTCGGCGTCGCATTCGGTATTGGCGCCCAGATCGAGCACCGCAACGTCATTTTTGAGGGTCGGCAGCAGGGCCGCAAGCGCCGGCCGGTCAATGCCCGGCATGGTGCGGAGCGCAAACAGCGCCATCGCCATCAAGGCGCCGGTATTGCCGGCGGAGACAGCGGCATGGGCGTCGCCATTCTTCACACATTGGATCGCCATGCCCATCGAAGACGTCCGCGACCGGCGCAGCGCCTGGCTGGGCTTGTCGGTGCCGAGCACGACTTCATCGGTATGCACGACGACGGCGCTGCCAGAAAGGCGCGGACACCGCACGAATTCGGCGCGAATACGGGTTTCCGGCCCATGCAGGCGAAAGCGCAGCGCCGGATAACGCTCGGACGCGACTTCGGCTGCTGCCATGACATCGGGAAGGCCCGCGTCACCACCCATCACGTCAAGCGCGATTACGGGGTTGATGACGGGCTTGACGGTCATGCTGTCGGTGCGCGCCCCTGTTTGCCCAGGCCCCATATGAGCTTACCGGCTCGCAATCGGCTCAGGCCTGGATTTCGACGATTTCGCGACCGTTATAGTGACCGCAGGCGCCGCAAAGATTGTGCGGCAGCTTGAGTTCGCCACAGTTCGGGCATTCCTGGAACGCCGTCGCGGTCAGGGCGTGATGGCTGCGGCGCATGTTGCGCTTGGAAGGGCTGGTCTTGCGTTTGGGAACGGCCATGCGGCACCTGTCATCTTTGGCGTTGGTGTGGGCAACTCTCAAGGGTCACATCCGGCCGGCGATCGACCGTCAGCCACCCCGGGTTGTTTGCCCGAGTTGAGTGAACGAGCGGCTATAGGGATTTTTCGACCGCGCGCAAGTAGAAAGGGCCTGATGGTCCGGCAAGGCGTCGCGATGAAGGTCAGGGGAGACGAGCAGCAAAAGCGGTTGTAAGGATAGTCTGTGCTCACCCTGCTCGATATCCGCAACATCGTCCTGATTGAAGCGTTAACGCTCGATTTTGCCGCCGGCCTTTCGGTGCTGACCGGCGAAACCGGGGCGGGCAAATCAATTCTGCTCGATGCGTTGGGGCTGACGCTGGGCGCGCGCGGCGACCCGGCGCTGGTCCGCAGCGGCGCCGATTCGGGGCGCGTTACGGCGCAATTCGATGTCGGGGCGGCGCATCCGGCGCGGGCGTTGCTCGCCGATCATGATATCGAGATCGAAGGCAGCATCATCGTGCGGCGGCAGGTCAAGGCCGATGGCGGCAGCCGCGCCTTTATAAACGATCAGCCGGTATCGGCGACGCTGCTGCGCGAAGCCGGGGCGTTGCTCGTTGAAATACATGGCCAGTCGGATGATCGCGGCCTGTTGGCGGCGCGTGGCCATCGCGCATTGCTGGACAATTTTGGCGGTCTTGCCGCCCCGCTGGCGAGCGTACGCACGGCGTTTGGAGCGCTCACGGCGGCGCGCGCCGCCGAGGCAGCAGCGGCGGCACAGTTGGAAACCGATGCGCGTGACCGCGAATGGCTTGACCATGCCATCAAGGAGCTTGCAGCGCTGGCTGTCGAGCCTGGCGAGGAAGCGTCATTGGCCGAGGCGCGGGCATCGATGCAAAAGGGGGCGCGGCTGACCGATGACCTGGCGGCGATCGAAGCGCTGATGGGCGGGCATGACGGCGGCGGTGGCAAGCTGGCGCAGGCGGCGCGGCGGCTCGACCGGATTGCGGTTGAGCATGAATTATTGGGGGAAGCGCTGGAAAGCCTTGATCGGGCGCTGGTGGAAGCTGGTGAGGCCGAGGCCCGGTTGGCGGCGGCGGTGCAGGCGCTCGATGCCGATCCGGCGCGGCTGGAGGCGACCGAGACGCGATTGTTCGAAGTGCGCGCCATGGCCCGCAAGCACCGGGTCGAGGCCGATGCACTGCCGGCGCTGGCTGAAACCTTGCAGGCGCGATCCGCGGCGTTGGTGGCGGGGAGCGCGGGGCTGCGCGCCCTGAGGAAAGCCACGACGGCGGCCGAGGCGGATTACAAGGCCGCTGCTGCCGCGTTGGGCGCGCAGCGGCGGGCGGCGGCGGGCAGGCTTGATGTGGCGGTGGCGGCCGAACTGGCGCCGTTGAAGCTTGATTCGGCAAAGTTCCGCACGGTCGTGGCGCCAACCGAACCGGGGCCGGAGGGCAGCGAGCGCGTCGAATTCGAAATCGCCACAAATCCCGGCGCGCCGTTTGCGCCGCTGATCAAGATTGCGTCGGGTGGGGAATTGTCGCGCTTTGTGCTGGCGCTGAAGGTGGCGCTTGCCGAAACCGGTAGCGCTGGCACGCTGATTTTCGATGAAATCGATCGCGGCGTTGGCGGCGCGGTCGCCTCGGCGATTGGCGAGCGGCTGGCGCGACTGGCACAGGGAACCCAGGTGCTGGTGGTCACCCATAGCCCGCAGGTCGCGGCGCGCGGCGCGCATCATTGGCGAATCGCCAAGGCGGTGGCGGATGGCGCGACGCGCACCGCTGTGGTGCCGCTGGATGACAGTGAACGCCGCGAAGAAATTGCCCGGATGCTGTCGGGCGCCGATGTGACCGATGAAGCGCGGGCCCAAGCGGGTCGGTTGCTCGCCTGACGGCGGGTCGGGCATCGATTTGCCAGCCGCCATTACCCGCTTTTCCTTTGCCGACCGGCGTGCGAGTTTGCGCGCCTTGATCCAGGAGCCTGTTTGAATGTCACAACTTGCGTTGAACCGTCGTGCGATGCTGGGCAGCATCGCCGGGGCCGCCTTTGCCGCCGCCACCCCGGCACTGGGGCGCGGGCAACAGCCTGAATACGGATCGGTGCAGGGGCTGCTTGACAGCTATGTCGCTGCCGGGCGGGTGCCGGGGGCGGTGGTGGCTATCGTGCGTTCAGGCGGTGCGTCGGGTCGCCATGCGCCGCAATATATTGTGTCGGGCAAGACGGCGTTTGACGGCGGTGCACCGGTTTCCCCCGATACGCTGTGGCGCGTCTATTCGATGACCAAGCCGATCACGGCCATGGCGGTGATGCAGCAGATTGCCACGGGAGCCTTGTCGCTTGATCAGCCAATTGCCGATATTCTGCCCGAATTCAAATCGATGCGGGTGCTGATCGATCCGACCAAAGGGCTTGAATCGCGGCCGGCCGAGCGACCGATCACGGTGCGTCACCTGCTGACCCATACATCGGGCCTGAGCTATTCGATCATCGGCAATGGCCCTTTGGAAAAGGAATATCGGCGGCTTGGGCTGATGCCCGGCATCGGATCGCTCGGGCGCGGCCCTGGCGATGGGCCGGAACCCGACCTTCAGGGGCTGGTCGCCGGCTTGGCCAGCGTGCCGTTGCACAGCGAGCCGGGCAATGGCTGGCGCTATTCGGTCGCGCTCGACCTGGCCGGAGGGCTGCTTGAGCGGCTGACACAGAAGCGTTTCGATGCAGTTCTGGCCGATCAATTGTTGAAGCCATTGGGGATGGCCAACACCGGCTTTTCCATCGGCGAGGCGCAATTGCCGAAATTGTCGTCAAATTATGCCTGGATGCGGCCCGACCAGACCCTCCTCGACAAGCCGATCCTCATCGATGGCCCCAAGCGTACCGATTGGCTGGGGCCGCAAAAGCTGCTCGCCGGTGGTGCTGGTTTGATGTCGACCGCGCGCGATTATGCGCGATTCGGGCAGATGTTGCTCGATGACGGGATGTTCGACGGCAGGGCCATCATGCCGCGCGGTGCGGTGCGGACTGGCTTGTCGAACCTGATGCCGGCGGGCGTTTTTTATGACAAGACGCTCGGCTTTGGTGCTGGCGGACGGGTCACGCTGTTCGACACACGCGGCACCGCTGATGGCAGCCCGGCCGGCACCTATGGTTGGGGCGGCGCGGCTGGCACCTTGTTTCAGGTCGATCGGGTGCGCCAGATTGCCGTAGTGGTAATGCTGCAATATCTGCCGCAACAGCGCTTCCCGATGCCCAGGGAGTTTCAGGTGGCGATCAATCGCGATCTTGGCAGCCGGGCATGACCGGGGCCGTGCTGGCCCACCGGCCTGAGCAATTGCGCACCGTCATGCGGGTCTTGATGGCGATATTCTATTTTGTCGCCGGGGTCGTTCACCTGAAATCACCCGGGGCGTTCTTGCCGATCGTGCCCGAATGGGTGCCGTTCCCGCGGGAAACCGTGCTGTTCACCGGCGTGTGCGAGATTGCTGGCGCCGTGGCGCTGTTCGTGCCGCGGCTGCGCTGGTGGGCGGGGGTGATGCTCGCCGCTTATGCGGTCGCGGTGTTCCCCGCCAACATCAAGCACGCGATGGATGGCATCGCGCTCGGCGGTTCGCAACAGGGGCTGGGCTATCATGTGCCGCGCCTGATGATGCAGCCGGTGCTGGTGTGGTGGGCGCTATTTGCAGGCAGGGTGGTGGATTGGCCGTTCAAGCGGCGTTAGCGGCTCAGCGCAGGACGCCGCGGTTGGTCATGCGCGCGGCATAAAAACAAAAACCCGTCAACAGGCTGAAAATGACCACGCTGGCAATCGCGTTTTGGCGACCCATGATCGCGCCTCCCGCGGTCATCACATAGGTGTGGAACAGATTGATGACATAGGCTGCGATCGAGACGAGGAAAATTTGCAGCGCCAGTTTTTTGCGCAACAAAAGCAGAATCGAGGCAATGAAGGCCCCGAAAACGCCGACCGCCCAGACAATCAATATCCAAAACGGCATCAGATCATAATAGGCGACCTGTTCGGCCGACATGCCGGCGCTGGCCAGATAGGCGGTGCCCTGCACCATCGTCATGGTGAAATCGAACACGCCGATGGCGTTGAACAACACGGCGAACACGGCGATTGCATAAAGATGCCAAGGCGCTTTTGTAGCGATGTCGGTCATTGCCGTTCCCCCGCTTTGGCTGCCGCACAGGGCCGAAACCGACGAAAAGATAGCGCGTCTGTGCACGGCGGCCCAGCGATTTTGCCGATGGCGTTATTCGTCGATGACATCGGCAATCGGGCGATCATCGCCCTGGGCAATTTCCTCATGCCATTTGCCGGCTTCGTCCTGCCAACTGATCGGCACTGTTTCCCCGCCCAATTGCTGTTCGGCGGCGACGGCGCGGGCGGCGGCGAGGGCGTCATCATGGTTGGCAAAGGTTTCGGCGAAGACATCACCCAGCTTGTAGGTCCAGCCGCCATCATGTTCGACGATGCGATAATGGATGGTGATCATCGTGCGCTCCAACCGATCTGGCCGAAAGTGTGCGCTCTTATTGTTGCGACGGCAAACCCGGCGATCGCGATGCCAACCCATCACTGATCATCCCGGCGGCCGTGGCGGCAATGGCGGCCGGGTCACCGCTATCATCCCAGACGCCGAAGCGCAGACCCAGAAAGACGTTCATGCCCATGATTGCCCAGGCGCGCACCGTCATGTCGCCATCCGAAAGTTCACCGCGACCAAAGGCCTGGGTGAGCGAGGCGGCATAGCCTTCGGCGATCTCGGTATAATGGCTGCGATAGGCATCTTCGGCGACAAACGCCGCTTCGTCGATGATCCGGTAGAGCGCCTTGTGCTGGCGGACGAAGCCGATGAAGGCGGCAATGCCGGCGCGTTCGCCCGACAACCGATCGGGGGCGGCAAGGATGACCGGCGCCACCGTATCGCGCACCTGCGCCGACATGTCACCGACGAGGGCGCGGAACACGACCTCCTTGCTATCGAAATAGGTGTAGAAACTGCCGATGGCGACCCCGGCGCGCTGGGCGATGCGGGCGATGGCGGCTTCGTGATAGCCGCGCTCGCCAAATTCTTCGGCCGCCGCGTCGAGAATGACACGCAAGGTGCGCCGGCCGCGTTCGGTGCGCGGGGTCTTGTCGATGCCTGTTTGCGGCTTTTCGGTCACAGCCATACGCAGTTTCACCCGCCTAGTTGAATAGTGGTTCAGGTTTCAGTATTGCAGTCCCCAACGACACACAAGCTATCCGCTCGCCTTGGGAGAGACAATATGACCTTTGCACCAGCTTTTCGCCGGACTCTGACGCTCGGGGTCGCTGTGGCCGCGATGTGGCCGCTGGCACCGATTGCGGCGCAGGATGCGGCCGCCGGCGCCTCGGAAGATGCCGAAATCATTGTTTCTGCGCGTCGTCGCGATGAGCGACTAATCGATGTACCGGTTGCCGTCACCGCATTGTCGTCGCAAGATATTGACAAGTTACAGGCGATCGATCTGTCGGGGTTGCAGGGCGCGTCGCCCAACCTCAACATCGTCCAGGGTCGTGGCTCGGCGGCAAGTGCCAATATCTTCATCCGCGGCATTGGCCAGCCCGACGCGCTGCAAACCTTTGATCCGGCGGTTGGCGTTTATGTCGATGGCGTCTATCTCAGCCGCATTCAAGGCGCGTTGCTCAATCTGGGCGATGTCGAGCGGATAGAAGTGCTGCGCGGCCCGCAAGGCACGCTTTATGGCAAGAACACCATCGGCGGTGCGGTGAGCATCGTCTCGCGAAAGCCCGATTTCAACACGTTCAAGGCATCCGGGTCGGCGCTTTATGGCAGCTACAACCAGATACTGCTCAACGGCTATGTGTCGGCGCCGCTGGTCGGCGACAAGGTGGCGTTGTCGATTGCCGGGCAATATGACAAGCGCGACGGGCTGGTTACCGACCCGTTGACCGGGCGCAGATACAATGATCGCGATTCGCTGACCGGCCGCGCCATTTTGCGCGCCAAGCCGAGCGATAGCGTCGAACTGATCCTGTCGGGCGATTACACCCGCCAGCGCAACGCCCTGACGCTGGGCTATGCCACCGCACCGTTGTTGCAGACCAGCCTGTTCCCGGCAGGCACCAAGACGCTGGTGCCGGCGCAGCCCTATGGCGCCTATGAATTCAGGGCATCGACCAGTTTCAAGGGTAATGAAGGCCAGCGGCTTGATCATTGGGGCGTGTCGTTGACGGCGAATTGGGATTTGAACGACGTGTTCACCCTCTCGTCGATCACCGCCTATCGCAAGCTGCGCCCCGACCTGTTCATCGATATCGACGCGACACAGGCCAAGCTTGGGGATGTGTTCGTCGGCATCGACCAGCACCAGTTCAGCCAGGAAGTGCAGTTGAAATGGGACATGGGCAAGTTCAAGGGCGTTTTTGGGCTTTATTACCTCAACGAAAATATCGCCTCGCATCAGGAAGCCTATGCCGATAATCTGTTCAGCTTTCTGGGGGGGCCGGTAACCTTCACGCGCTTCATCGATGATGAACAGAACACCAAATCCTATGCAGCGTTCGGCCAGGCGACCTATGATTTTACCGATCAACTCTCGCTGACGGCGGGCTTGCGTTATACCAAGGAAGATCGGCGCTATAATCGTTTTACCACAACGGCTTCCAACCAAGCTTTCCTGAATAACATCAGCTTCCGTTTCCCCGACAATCTGCCGGCGCCACTGAATGCCAATGATACGGCGCATTTCGATGCCTGGACCCCGATGGTGACGCTTTCGTACAAGCCGACAACCGATACGCTGGTTTATGCCTCGGCCAGCCGCGGCTTCAAATCGGGCGGTTTCAACGGCCGCGCCAATTCGCTCAATGATTTGAGCTTCGTGGTCAACGGCACCACAACGCTGTTGACCACGTTCCAGCCCGAAAAAGTCTGGACCTACGAAGGTGGCGCCAAAGGCAGTTTCCTTGGCGGCAAGGTTCGCCTGTCGGGCGATGTGTTCCTGAGCGATTATACCGATTTCCAGGCGCGAGTCGGCGGCGGCACGGTGGCGGCATTTCCAGTGCTCAACGCTGGCAAGCTGCGCATCTGGGGGATCGAACTCGAGGCTGCGGTGCGGCCGGTCAACAACTGGAACATCCGACTGGCGGCGGGCTATCTGAATGCCAAATATCAGGAATTCAACGAT